>CAYRTD010000099.1:0-13379 GCA_964426915.1 uncultured Bacteroidaceae bacterium
TGCTGCAAAAATTTTAAATCCTCATATACGCTAGTATACTGCGGTTTAAAATTTTGTGCCTCCGCACGCTGTCGCTGAAGCTTTAGCGTAGGCGCCTAAAGCTTCAGCGACACGCGGTCGCAAGCCTTGATCTCGAACATTGGACTATTCACCAATTATTTTTACCAGCACCCGTTTCTTACGTTTACCATCGAATTCACCATAAAATATCTGCTCCCAGGGACCGAAATCCATCTTTCCTTCTGTAATAGCAACAACAACTTCACGGCCCATGATCGTTCGTTTTAAATGGGCATCAGCATTGTCTTCATAACCGTTATGGCGATATTGATCATATGGCTTTTCCGGAGCAAGTTTTTCGAGCCAGACTTCAAAGTCGTGATGCAATCCGGGTTCATCATCGTTTATAAAGACACTTGCCGAGATGTGCATGGCGTTTACAAGTACCAGGCCTTCCTTTACTCCGCTCTCATTAACACATTCTTCAACATTTCCCGTTATGTTTATAAGTTCCCTGCGCTTAGAGATATTGAACCAAAGTTCTTTTTTGTAAGATTTCATAGAGTTTTTTTTTACTGTTATGAACACACAAAATTATTTGAATAATTCCATGATTCCTAAAATTTTCCTATAAACTCCTTTTCATTTTCTCTTAATTTATTTCCTGAAAAACTCATCCGGAAAATTCACCAGATATAATTTTTTCGTTGCCCTGGTAAAAGCAGTATACAACCATCTAAGATATTCGCGGTTGATCATATCCTCGCGGAAAAAACCAGGATCCACAAACACCGATTTCCACTGACCGCCCTGGGCTTTATGACAGGTAGCAGCATAGGCAAATTTGACCTGTAAAGCATTGAAAAACGGATTTTCAATAACCTTTTTCATTCTTTTCTTTTTATCATTTTCCTCCACATAATCCTCCATGATGGTTTGAAAAAGCTCCTTTTGCTCCTCCGTTGGCATGGAAGCTGTATCCATAGCAAGAGTATCCAGATTCATTTTTGCTTCAATCTCAAGGTATTTATAATCCGGTAAACTGATCATTACATCTGCATACCGGTGATTGTATATCGTATAGTACCTTATAATCCGTTCCAGTTTCGCAATATCTCCATTAGCAATAAAATTGAGTCCCTCCTCCGGACTTATCCAATGATAATTGTTTTTCACTATCATTAACAGGTCACCTACCGATATTTCCTCTTCTCTCCATAAAATCTGGTTTCTTATCCCCATATTAAATTTATTCGCTCTTTTATTCGACCTGCTTATTACGATAGTTTCACCTTCTCCATAGCGCGAGTATGAGCTTTCCATTTCTTCTAAAAGTTCAGCACCCCCAATTCGCTGAATATCCGAAAAGCCTTCTGTTAGTATTTCCGGAAGTGAAACCATTTTTTCATCAAGATGCTTTCTCAGGGCAGTAGCATTCGCCAGTATCCCTGAATCCAGAGCCTGCCTGACAACATCGCCAAGAAAAGCCTCCCTTAGCCTGCATCCTGCTCTCATCAGGTAGTCTGCATCAAGGGCTGGACTTATTTCAAGTCCTACGGGAGGCAGCTGAGCAATATCACCTATGAGTATCAGATGACAGTTGGTGCCACTTTCCACGTACCTTAACAGATCGGCAAGAAGATCTCCTGAACCGAACCGATCATTACCATATCCTCTGTTCCCTATCATGGACGCCTCATCGACAATAAAGAGGCTGTCTTTATGAAAATTTTTGTCCAGCACGAATCCTCTGGTACCATCCACCCCGGACTTCTGCCTGTAAATATTTTTATGAATGGTAAATGCAGGATGGGATGTATAAGAGGCTAAAACTTTCGCAGCTCTTCCCGTGGGTGCCAATAATACAGATTTTCGTTTAAAAACTGATAATGTACGCACTAAAGCATTAACAATTGTCGTTTTACCGGTACCGGCATAACCTTTGATCAGAAATATTTCACCGGGAGCAGGAGAAGATAGGAAATCAGCCAGTAATTTCATAAGATTTTCCTGAGCGGGTGTGGGTTCAAATTCCAGACTTTGTTTTAATTCCCGGTATAGATAGTTTTTTAACATGATTATAAAGAAAAGCAAAAATTAAAACTTATAATCTATTTTTTTTTCTAAATTTGTCGGCAAACTTATAAAACCAAATAACTTTTTTAATAATGAGAACAGTAATCCAGATCATTCTCGGTATTGCCATTTTAGCACTTGCCTATTTCGTCTACGAGAGTATTATGAATCCAATAAGATTCAATAAAGCAAAGGATGTGAGAGAGCAGGCTGCAATTGAAAGACTCATTGATATACGTGAAGCACAGAAAGCCTACAAAGATATTCATATGGTTTATACAAGTAGCTTTGATACCCTGATTAATTTTCTTGAAAATGATTCATTCAGAATTACAAAGGCTATCGGAACTATTCCTGAAGAGCTTATTGATGAACTGGGTAGTGTTAGAAAAGCAAGGGAAGAAGCCCTTAAGAGAGGGGTGATCCGAAGAGAGACTACTAAAATTGCAATTGCCGACTCCCTTTTTGATAAGGGATATCCTATTGATTCCCTCAGGTATGTGCCATACACAGACGGCAAAGAATTTAAAATGGAAGCAGATGAATTCGTTACCCAATCCGATCTTCGTGTAAAAGTTGTTCAGGTTTCAGTGCTCTATGAAGATCTATTGAAAGGGCTAGATCCACAGCTGGTTATCAACTACACCTATGAGAGAGAAAGAATTGTGAAATTTCCCGGTCTGAAAATAGGTTCTCTTACTGAAGGTACACTTTCAGGGAACTGGGAATAAGTTTTTCCTATGAACGATTTTAAATTCGTTTCTGAAAAGTATTCCATACAAAACACAAAGAATTACAGATTATCCATTCAGGTCAACCCGGATGGATTTTCTGTATTAGCGGTAAACCGGGAAGGAAATATCCTGAAAATAATTCACCGGAAAACGGGCTCCATTACCGCAACTCAAAAAGTTTTCAAAACAGAGGAAGATATTATCAAATTACGTGAATTATCTTTTCTTTCCTGCATATTGCTTGTTAACTCTTCGAAAGTCATTCTATGCCCCTCTGAGGAACTATTTGGATTGAAACCTCACATCCTTACGAACCTTGAGTTTGAAAATTTTAATGGCAGCAGTACAGAAAAAAGGGATCTAAAGGAGAAAAATATCAGTTACAATTTTGTCATTGATCCTGAACTTCAGAATTTCTTTTCCAGCTTCCATAATGAACCCAGGGTAAATCACCTGGCAGGTGAATTTCTTGGATATATTTTCGCCCGTCCGGAGCAGGATGATATTTCATGCTATATTTACACCACCCCCGGCATCATGCATTTAGCTATTGTAAAGGAGGGAGAACTTGAATATTACAATGTTTATTCGGGAAAGAATAATGATGAGCTTCTGTATCATCTGATGAATACACTCAGAATACTGAAAATCGACAATAACTGTGGGATTTACTATTCAGGACACATTGTCAAAACAGATGATATCTGGAAAATCCTTGTCCGATACCGAAAAGATATAAGGATACTTCCTAATGAATTCAATTTTGAACTTGCAGGTACTATAAACGAAAATTATTTCACTTATTTATTAAAAAGTACAGGTGAGGATTATCAGTGGTAAATATGGTGGCAGGATCATAAAACCCCCAAAGAATTTTAAGGCCCGACCTACAACGGACCTGGCCAAAGAAGGATTGTTTAACATACTTTCAAATCATCTCTGCTTTGATGAGCTGGAGGTTCTCGATCTTTTTGCCGGCACCGGAAGCATTGGCTTAGAATTCTCCTCCAGAGGAGCCCTAAAAGTAGATGTGATTGAAAAAAACTTCCTCCATTTCAAGTTCATTAAACATGCTGCAGAGATACTTCAGTGTGAAACTATACATGTGATCAGGGCTGATTTCTTTAAGATCATTCATAAACTAAACGACCAGTATGATATAGTTTTTGCAGATCCGCCCTATGAAATGAGAAATTTTGAAAAAATACCCGGCCTCATCCTTTCCGGGGAAATACTAAAACCCGGGGGATGGTTTATTCTGGAACATCCCTCAATCTACTCTTTTGATAATTTACCCGGTTTTTTTGATCTGAGAAAATATGGAAGTGTGAATTTCAGTTTTTTCAAATCGGATATTGCAAAACTTATCTCCTGATTCTTCCCGTAAACAAAAAGCTAAAAACGACTGTTAACAATTTACATTTCAGACAGCCTCTTTGTATTGCATTAGGGTTTAAAATATTATTATTAACTACATAAGTAGTTACCGCATATTTAATCTATGTGAAAAATGAAAAAAATACAGCTGGTATTTGTGTTTTCCTGCATTTTCATGCTAACGGACGCTCAGAATTATGATGCCTCCGTAAAATTCTATATCGACAATTTCGGCTCCACGCTGGAAGGAAGCCTGGGAGGTTTTGATGCAGAAATAGATTTTAATCCCGATAATCCGGATGAATCCACTATTTACGGATCGGTAGAGGTTTCTACAATTAATACGGGTATTACCCTCCGGGACAAGGATCTTCAGAAGAAAAAGTTTTTCTGGTCGGATAAATATCCTGAAATCACCATGGAATCAAAAGATATAGAAAAAATTGATGAGGGCAATTTTAGGGGTTCATTTGATCTTACTATCAAAGGGACAACAAAAACAATAGAGTTTCCCTTTAGCCATACAAAGCTGGGTAACACAAGCCAGTATACAGGAGAATTCAAAATAAACCGGTTGGATTTTGATGTGGGAAACAAGGCACTTTTTTTCGGAGAAGAAGTGAGAGTTGAAATTAATATCAAAGTCATTGAATGAGGTTTTTTCTCCCGATATCCGGACAGGTTTTCTTTACAGGCAATAAATAATCACAATTCTTATCTCCCATCGGGCATATTTTTTATAATTTACAGAAAAAAAATATGCCGGAAAAAAAGATACTTGTACTCGGAGCAGGTCATGTAGGAAGTGCTATTGCTTCAGACCTGAAAAAAAACGGGCATAGGGTAAGCTCCATGGATATTGATCCAGAACCTTTGCAGATATTAGAGGGAAAAGGAATTGAAACCTTTCAGGAAGATTTCACTCAGAAAAGCACCTTGTTTAAACATCTTAAAGATACCGATCTGGTGATAGGGGCAGCACCGGGGCGATTTGGCTTCCGGATAATGAAAAATGTTATTGAAGCCGGGAAAAACATGGTGGACATCTCGTTTTGTCCGGAAGACTATATGGAACTTGATGATCTTGCAGTGAAAAATAATGTAACCCTGATTACCGATGCCGGGGTTGCCCCGGGGATGTGCAATATGATTCTCGGGTACCATAATGCACGTATGGAAGTAAGGAGCTACAAATGCATTGTTGGCGGATTGCCGGCAAAACGCATATGGCCGCTCGAATACAAAGCTTCCTGGTCACCTGTTGACGTGATTGAAGAATATACCCGTCCTGCCCGTTTCAGATCAAACGGAGAACTGATAACAAAACCTGCACTTTCGGATGCAGAACTGGTAAACCTGGATCCGGCAGGCACACTGGAGGAGTGGAATTCTGACGGACTGCGGTCACTGCTCACAACTATGCCTCATATTCCCAATATGGTTGAAAAGACCCTTCGTTATCCCGGAACATTAAATTACCTGAAAGCACTAAGAGAACTGGGCTATTTCTCAGATCAGGAAATTAACATCGGAAACAGTAAGGTCCGGCCTGTGGATCTTTCCGCTGAATTGCTTTCAAGGAACTGGAAAAGAGAAAAGGGAGAAAAGGAATTTACCATCATGCAGGTAATCATAGAAGGCAAAGAGGATGGAAAGGAACTAAAATATAGGTATGATCTCTATGATGAATTTGATGAAAGCACCGGGACACTTTCAATGGCAAGAACAACCGGATTCACTGCCACTGCAGCGGCAGAGATGGTTCTGCGCGGAATGTACGATCATAAAGGTGTGAGTCCGCCGGAGATCACCACTGAAAATGAAAAAAACTTCTTATTTATCCTTAACTACCTGTCAGCCCGAAAGGTTAATTACAGATCGGAGGTATTCGTCACTTAACCACCCAAACAGTTTCCCGGGAAGGCATTAAGAAACAGTGAAATTTCCATAAAAAATACCGTTCCATTTTGCGGATACCATTAAGCTGAAATATCCGTAAACATTGAAAGAAGCTAATTTTTGGGTATGACAAAAGTGAAAATGGAATTATTTCCGATTATTTATCGTATTTGTTTTTGCAGAATAAAAAAAACATGTATTTTTGCATCGCACTTGAGAAATGGTCTGGTAGTTCAGTTGGTTAGAATGTCGGCCTGTCACGCCGAAGGTCGCGGGTTCGAGTCCCGTCCAGACCGCAAAAACAACAAAACCCCTTGAAAATCAAGGGGTTTTGTTGTTTTTGCGGTTTATTATTGGTGGGCAGTCCCGCAAACCGATAATTGATTTTCTTTCTTAGATAAATTTTGTGTCCGAATGGTTGCGCCTCTGTCAGCTTTTGTTGTGCACCGGTTGGTATATGGTGTCCTTTGGCGATTAGAAGCATGGACCTATCAAACCCTTGTGCTTTATTGGCTTTTCTCAATCACTTTATCAAATCTAGATGTTATTTTCACCTTAGGTTTAATAAACCACATTATAGTTTAATGAGCTATAGAGCTATTGCGTTTTTACTCAAATTAAAACTAAGGAAAATTTTACTCGCAATGTCCCATCTTGCGATTATAAATGAAATACTTTTCAACAGCTTGTGATTTACCGGACTTATGGATGATTTTAAATGAATGTGACCGTTTTGATTGTGGTTCCGGGGAGGGTCTCGGGTGAGGAAATCTTAGATTTGAAAAATTAGCAAAACCTTACACATCTCCACATTTCTCACATTCACGTGCCAGTCTGAACCATGATTTGCATGATTTTCCTGATTGCCTTGATTAATTGGTAATTCCATTATAGATGGTTTTTATGAAATAAAATAATTTCCTAATTTCGGCATAATTACAAATACCAATTAATTTCTTTAAGCTGTTGCTTTTATAACCAGGCAATCCAACCTAAAGATTTTGAATTTTAAAGAACGCACAAAAAACATATCCTGCTATGAAACTAAAATCCGCCATTATCGGAATGGGCTATATAAGCCCCAGTCACATTGAAGCGATCAGAAGAACAGGCTTCGCCGAAGTAAAAGCCTGCACAGACATTGACCCCGGTCTTGCTGAAAAAAAAGCTTTTGGTTGGAACATCCCGGTTGTTACCAATACAATAAATGAGATTCTGGAAGATCCTGAAATCGATGTCATCCACAATTGCACCCCGAATTTCCTTCACAAGGAGATCAATGAAAAGATCATTAAAGCAGGGAAACATCTTTTTTCTGAAAAGCCCCTTGCCAGAAATTCGGAAGAATCAGGTGAACTTGTTGATCTTCTAAAAGAAAACCCCCACATTGTGGCAGCTGTGAATTTCAATTACCGCATGAATCCTCTGGTGCAGGATATGAAAGATAAAATGAAAGCCGGATACTACGGCAAGCCTATGCTTATCCATGGTTCCTATCTTCAGGACTGGTTATTGTATGAGACGGATTATAACTGGCGGATGGACAAGGCCATGAGCGGTAGTTCCAATACTATGGCTGATATTGGTTCACATTGGATGGATACTGCACAGACGGTCCTGGACTCCAGGATCGTAAAGGTATTTGCTAATCTTATCACAAACATCCCGGTCAGAAAAAAACCGGGAAGCATGGTAGAGGCTTTTGCCAAACAAGTTTCTGGTGACCTAGAAGATATAAATATTGAAGTGGAAGATGCGGGAATGGTCATGGTTGAATTTGATAACGGTGCACAGGGGATGTTTATCGTATCCCAGGTAAGTGCAGGCCGCAAATGCCGTCTGGACCTGGAAATCAACGGAACAAAATCCTCCGCCTACTGGAATCAGGAACTTGCAGACCGGATGTGGGTAGGTAACCGCGATGAACCCAACCAGGAAGTAATAAGAAACCCGCTCTGGATGAGTCAGCCGACCCAGCAATATACAGGTCTCGCCGCAGGCCACCCCGAAGGATGGAATGATGCGATGACGAACAATGTAAAAGCTTTTTACAACTTCATTTACGACGGTAAAAAACCCGGAGAAGACAAGCCGGTCTTCGCTACCTTCGAAGAAGCACATTACATAATAAAACTGGTAGAAGCGATTATTAAATCCAGCGAGAGGAAGGAATGGGTGGAGTTAGGAGAATGAGGAAGGCAAACCCTGTTTTCAGATTCTCACACTCCCGGAATTCTTAAGCCTGATGATTTCTCATCAACTGTGATGTAATGTGATGTTTTATCTTTCCTTTTTCTTATATTGCGACAAACAAAAATTCGCCTGGAGCAAAGTAGTTTCATACCGGTTTATAAGCGGCTGACAGATTTCTACAGAGATAAGATCATCCGGCAGGAATTGCCTCCTGAAGCAAGGATTGATTCCATCAATAAAATCATTTCCCGGCATGAAGTATCAAGGGAAACGGCTAAACTGGTGCTAAAAAACCTGGTGGACGAAGGTCTTGCCCTATCCATCCCCGGTAAAGGAACCTTTGTTACCTCTACAAAAACAATTAAAAAAGAATGGGGCATTGTAATCCCCTTTTATTCATCCAACCTGGAGGAATTAATCAACCATCTGAATTTGGAAGCACATAAACGTGGAAGAAAAGTAAATTTTTACCTTGACTATAATACCCCTGAAGAAGAGATAAGACTTGTAGGCTCAATGATCAAGGAAGGATTTGAAGCGATAATCATCGTTCCTAATTTCGATGAATCTCTTACAGCAGAATTTTACAGAAACCTGAATCAGTGGGGAACAAAAATCATTCTCACAGATAATACCATGGCAGGGTCCTATTTTAATTATGTTATTCAAAGTTATGATCTGGGGGTAAAGAGAGCATTTGATTATCTGAAGACAAAGAATAATAAAAACATTCTATTTGTGAAGGATGAAACCTGGAGAGGAAAGAACCTGGTTTATGATCTGATGGAGCAAACCCTAAGAGGTCTGGTGGAAAAAGATACGCACTCCATGGAATTATTTGTTATTTCCAGGGTTAAAGACCTTTATAAGGAAATAGTACTAAATAATAACATTGGGGGAATCCTTACCTGCAATGATATTGATAGCATACGGATCACAGGAAGATTAAAGCGATGGGAGATCAGCATTCCGGAAGATGTTTCCGTAATTTCTTATGGAAATACGGAATTGACTGAATTCTTCAAGCCGTCGATCACATCAATCGACTGCCACTATGAAGAAATGGCATCCCGTACGGCATCACTCATATATAATTCAAACAATAAAAATGAAAGAATACAACATGTCATTCAACCCGAACTGATCATAAGAGAGACCTAAAACATTATTTTAATACAGAAGGCAATTATATAAATTTTAACAATATGTTCAAGAGTACATTTCAGCTATTACACTTATCATTTAAGAACAATGAACCTGATGTTATGGCAGGCTTTAAAAACGAAGGCGATCTTTCATCCCTGTATTTTTTAATAAAAATCACAACTAAATAAATAACAACACATAAACTATTCACCTAATTATTTAACATTCAAAACCATGAAAGAATTATTTGAAAAAATTGCCCACTGCGTAGAATTTGGAAAAATCAACCAGGCATCCCCCTACCCTCCCGATATGAAGGGGCAGGAAGGCGCAGATGAACTGACCAGAAAAGCTCTTGATGAAGGAGCTAAACCTGATGAGATCCTGACCAATGCTCTAATAATAGGTATGGACAAGGTGGGAAGGAAATTCCGCGAAAACAAGATCTTTGTTCCCCAGGTTCTGATGTCTGCAAAAGCTATGGATGCTGCAATGGCTCATCTTAAACCATTTTTCACCAGCGGAGAGACAAAAAGAAAAGGAGTATTTATAATAGGAACCGTTCAGGGAGACCTCCATGATATAGGGAAAAATCTTGTTGCCATGATGGTGGAAGGAAACGGTTTTGAAGTTATTGATCTGGGAGTGGATGTAGGAGCTGATAAATTTATCGAAGAAGCAGAAAAACATCCCGGAAGCACGGTCGGATTATCCGCTCTTCTTACCACAACCATGGTTAACATGGAGAAAATTGTAAAAGAATTGAAAGAAAAGAATCCCGATATTAAAGTGTGCATAGGCGGCGCTCCTATAAACCAGGAATATTGCGATAAGATCAATGCCGATCTTTACAGTCCTGATCCACAGGGAGTAGTTGAGTACCTCAATGAATTGGCATCCTGATATGAACCTCACTAAACCTGATGATATGAAAGGCATAGAATTAATAAAAAAAGCAATGAACCTTGAACCGGTAGAAAGGATCCCCTGGGTACCTTTTGTCGGATGCCATGCTGCTGAGCTTCTGGGTATAAATGCATCTGAATACCTGAAATCTGCAGATCATATGGTGAGAGGTGTTTCAAAAGCCATTGACCTCTATAAACCTGATGGAATCCCCGTTACATTTGATCTTCAAATAGAAGCAGAGGCACTGGGCTGCGAACTGCACTGGTCGGATGAAAATCCACCCGCAGTCATTTCACATCCCCTTGCTTCGGGTGAAATGAAAGCCGAAGATCTTCAAATTCCTTGTTCCTGTAAAGGCAGGATCACGGATGTAATGGAAGCCTCCAGGAAAATCAAGGACAAATACCCTGATGTTGCCCTTTATGGACTGATAACCGGCCCTTTCACCCTTGCACTTCACCTTTTGGGAACGGACATTTTTATGAAAATGTTTGAAGATCCGGAAGAAGTACACAAACTCATGCGATTCTGCACAGATATGGGTAAAAAGATGTCGGAAAATTATATTTCATCAGGCTGTGATGTAATTGCCATGGTCGATCCCATGACCAGTCAGATAGATTCAATGTCTTTCGAAACCTTCGTAAGTCCTTATGCAACCGAAATATTTGACCATATCCGCGAATTGAACTCCCTGAGTTCCTTTTTTGTGTGTGGAAATGCCCGTCAGAATATTGAAGTAATGTGCAAATGCAAGCCTGATAATGTTTCCATAGATGAAAATATACCGCTGGATTTTGTGAAAAAAACAGCACTTGAAAACAATGTCAGCTTCGGTGGTAATATGAAATTAACGGTGGTCCTGCTAATGGGATCGGAGGAAGATTCGCAGCGGGAAGCGCTGGAGTGCATGGATACCGGCGGAAAAACCGGTTTTATTCTCGCTCCCGGATGCGACCTTGCCATGAAAACTCCCCCGGAGAATATTCAAGCCGTTACAAAACTGGTACACGATGAAATGCTACAGGGCGAATTGAGGGCTTCTACAGCAACGGTATCTGAAGTTGAAAAGCTGGATCTCAGCGATCATTGGCACAAAGACAAGGTAGTAGTGGATATCATAACACTCGATTCATCCTCATGTGCCCCATGCCAGTATATGGTTAATGCTGTTGAGAGAGCGGCAGAATCTTTTGGTGATAAGGTCATTTTTAAGGAGTACAGGATAAAGGAAAAAGAAGGTGTCCAAATGATGGTAAGTTTGGGGGTGCAAAATCTCCCGACCATCGTCATTGACGGAGAAGTGGAATTTATATCGCAGATCCCCCCGGTACAGAAAATTGAGGAAAAGATAAGGGAGTTTCTTGAAAAAAAATAAATGGCAGAATTCTATCTCATTACGGGATTTCTGGGTAGCGGTAAGACTACCCTGCTGAAAAATATTCTTGATGAATTTTCAGCAAGGAAACGTATTGCCGTTATCCAGAATGAATTCGCCCCAACCGGAATGGATGGAAAAGAACTGAAAAATACAGGAAATGACTTTAAGCTTGTAGAAATCAATAACGGATCCGTATTTTGTGTATGTATGCTCGGCAATTTCATCGAAAACCTGCAGCGGCTGATAGAAAAATATGATCCTGAGATGATTTTTCTTGAGGCCTCCGGGCTTTCTGATCCCGTGAACATTATTGAACTGCTTCAGGCGGATAATTTACAGAAAAACTTAACACTTTCAGGGATCATCTCAATTGTGGATGCAGTGAATTTTGAACGGGGTTTAAAAACCCTGCCCCGCTTCAGGCATCAGATCATGATAGCCGATCTGGTTTTGGTGAATAAAACAGATCTTTTTAAGGATAATCTGAAAATACTCCATAAAGAGATCAAAGAAATGAATCCCTTTTCGGTAATCAAAAATACAAGCTATTGTAAAATCCCCTCGGAACTGATCTTTTCGAATAAAGAAAAGACTCGGGAAGCAGCCAGAACCTTAACCGGAATAGAATCAGAAGGCCGGCCGGAAATGAATGCAGTTGTATTGCGGACAAATGATAAGATGGATAGTGAAAACCTGGACTTATTTCTGAATGAATTACAAAAAGTCAGTGTGAGAATAAAGGGATATATTAACTTAGTCCCTGAAAACACAATGGCTGTGCAAACAGTTTTTGATCAAAGGAATATGAAAATGACCGGCAGTTATGCAGGACCATCAGAACTGATAGTTTTTAGCGAAAAAATTGATGTTAAGGAATTGAGAAAGCTCTATAAAAAATATATTTCAGAATGAATATAGCAGAATACCATATATCTCCGGACGAAATCAATATTAATGAACGGATAATAGCCAAGCTTCTGAGTATTGATGTCGATAGTATTCCTGAACCCTATGATGCTATCATTGACAAGGAACTAAAGATGATCCCAACCTACGGACAGATTGCCGGCGGTCTGAGAATTGTTGAGAGTCCTGAGCTTGATATGGAAAATAATGTACTTATACTTGACAAAATTCGATTTAACATTGGCAATCAGGTTATCAGGCATTTAGGAGATTCCGAAAAAATGGTGCTATTTGCCTGCACTGCCGGAGATGAAGTCAGTAAAAGATCGAAAGAGTTAATGAAATCAGGCCAGATGCTGGAAGGTTATATATGTGACGTGATCGGGTCGGTACTGGTGGAAGAAGCAATGAGCATCATTCATAACCGTTTCATCGAAGAACTCAGTAAAACAGGCCTATCATCCACCAACAGGTACAGTCCGGGTTATTGCGACTGGAATGTGGATGAACAACACAAGCTTTTCAGCTTTTTCCCTCCCGGATTTTGCGGCATAGAACTATCGGAAAGCGCCCTTATGCATCCTATAAAATCGGTAAGTGGAGTTTTCGGCATTGGGAAAAATGTACAGTTCCACAAATATGTGTGCAATGCCTGTAGTAATGTGAATTGTATTTACCGGAATTTGAAGTATACGATTTAGGGAAGGAAGAAGTAAGAAGTAAGAAGTAAGAAGTAAGGAGGAAGAAGGGAGGAGGAA
>CAYRTD010000099.1:13479-15554 GCA_964426915.1 uncultured Bacteroidaceae bacterium
AGGAAGAAGTAAGAAGTAAGAAGTAAGAAGTAAGGAGGAAGAAGGGAGGAGGAAAGGGTGGGGAGTGAGGGATTTGGGAGGTTAGGGAGTTAGGGATTTCGGGATTTCGGGATTTCGGGAGTTAGGGAGTTGGGGGATTTTGGGGGTTGGGGAGTGTGACTTATAATAAAAAAAATGACATGAATTTTATGGGGGATTATGAATAGAAAAAACAGGAGTGTATATCGCAGTGATAGCGAGAAGGAATTTGCTGAAAGCAGGAAATTTAAACTCTGTGAATTTTTTATGATTAGTCAGGATATCGGAATAAAGTCCGGAATAGCTTTTCGAAAAGGACAAAAATAAAAGTAAATCTTAAGGGTAAATCCACCGGATTAGATGTTGAAAAAGGATCAAATCTTTTACTCGAACTCTTTAAAGCCGGATTTGAGGTGTATTCTCCCTGTGGCGGGAATGGCACTTGTGGTAAATGTAAGATCTACATCAAAGATGAAGGCTATATAACCTCTTGTCTTTACAGAACTGAACAGGACATCGAGATTTCCCTGCCCGATCCGGCAGAAGCAAACATCCTGGTTTCCCAGTACAAGCACACCCGGCAGCTCCCCTTAAACCCGGGCAAGGTAAGCAGTCTGTCGGCCTATCCCCTGGGAATTGCAATCGATATCGGTACAACATCCGTAGTCTATTACCTTATGAATCTGATCACCGGAGCCCTGGTCGAAACCCGTGCAATTATGAATCCCCAGACCAAATACGGTGCAGATGTGATCTCCAGAATTAATTACTGCATTCAAAACAGCGGAGGCCTGAAAAAGATACAGAAAGAAATGCTGGATATGATCAATGATCAGATCCGCGATTTTGCAGCGAGTGAAGGAGTCACCCCAAAAGAATTTATAAAACTCACCGTTTCAGGGAACACCACCATGCTGCATTTACTGCTTGGAGAAGACCCCTCCTCTCTTGCTTTTGTTCCTTTTAAGCCTGTATTTCTGGAACAAAAAATCCTTAAAGCGAAAGAACTTGGTTTAGTATGCAATGAGGAAGCAGAAATAATAATCCTGCCGTCGGTTTCAGCTTATGTGGGTGCGGATATCGTCAGTGGTCTGGCATCACTTTCTATCCCTGACGGAATCCACAATTACCTTTTCATTGATATCGGCACAAACGGGGAGATGGCCATTGTCAGCGGTGATAAAATTTATGCCTGCGCCACAGCTGCAGGCCCTGCTTTTGAGGGCGCAAATATTTCATGTGGAATGCCTGCCCTGGAAGGGGCCATTTCCTCTTTTAGCAATGGGAAATACAACACTATCGGAGACCAGGCTCCAAAAGGAATTTGCGGATCTGGCCTGATCGATGTGACCGCCTATCTCGTCCGTGAGGGTATAGTAAAGTCTGACGGAGAAATCTCAGAAGAATTTATCCTTCATGATAACACCACAAATGAACAAAATAGCAAAATAAGCATTAGCCAAAAAGACATTCGGGAACTTCAGCTTGCAAAATCAGCCATACTTTCAGGAATAAATATTTTAGTGAAAAAGGCCGGATTAAAACCTGAAGATATTGAAGCATTATACCTTGCAGGAGGTTTTGGCAACTACATTAATATTGAAAATGCTGTTGATGTTGGTCTCATCCCAAAAGAGCTGAAGGAAAAAGTTATCCCCATAGGAAATGCCTCCGGTACCGGAGCCATGCTTGCTTTAAAATCAGAAAGTTTTTATGGAATATTAGAATCTCTTATTAAAAGGACTGAGCATATCGAGCTTTCAGAGGATGAGGATTTTGCTTTGGAATTTGCGGTGAATATGGGGTTTGGGGGGGGAGGGAAGAAGCGGTGATCGGTGAGCGGTGAGCGGTGATCCGTAATCGGTGATCGGTAATCGGTGTGAGCGGTAAGCCGTAAGCTGTGCGAATGGAAACACCAACCCCGATACCGCGTGCTGCAGAAGCTTCAGGCGAGAGCGTGCGGAGGCGCAGGGGTTGAACTGGAATAACAATGGGTGCAAACCCTTTGAGTGTTCGAAACCTTGATTTGTTAAAATTTTTAAATCTATCTTGGCCTT
>CAYRTD010000100.1:0-15538 GCA_964426915.1 uncultured Bacteroidaceae bacterium
CATTGCCGCCGGGGTTTTTCTTTCCCTCACCACCCCAAAACCCGTGTCATCCCGACCGAGAAGCCGCAGCGTTAGCGAAGGCTTAGACGGAGGGACCTCTCTCTCCTTCCAATCAAAACAGATAAAGGGTCTTAAGTTGACGCGTATGCCCAACGGGGCGCAATCATTAACTGACGTCTGGATTGCGCCCCTTGGGGCTTGGATTCTCATTCGCACTAATACACAGGGCTACACCCTGTGCTAATGATTTCGCCCGTTGGGGCTAGAGAAAACTTCTATTTTGAATACACTTTATCAAGGTTTCAAACACTCAAAGGCAAGGGCCCGCCAACATGATATTATACTCTGTGTTTTTTTATTTCCTGATATTTTAGTATATATATGCCAGGCACACCACTTTTTTGGTGCTCCTGGTTTTTTTATTCATCCCGGATTCTTATTGATCCCTTAAATTAATTAATTTTACTTCCGGTTAAAACGATCGTATAATGGAATCTCCCAGATCACAAGAAGATATACAAAAACTCCTTAATGAAAAAAAGGAGCGTTTAAAAGAACTTTCCTGTATAAATCAGACCACCCAGATCATTAAGGAAGGTAAATCTGTTGAGGAGACTCTCAGGAGGATCGTACATATACTTCCCAGGGCCTGGCAATACCCTGAAAATACTGTGGCAAGGATTATTTTTGATGGTAATGAATACCGCAGCCGATCGTTTACGGAAACTCAATGGCGACAGAGTCAGACTTTTACTACCATTGATAACAGGACTGGAGAAATCGAGATCTTTTATCTGAAAAAATTCAGAGATATTGACGAGGGTCCTTTTCTTGCTGAAGAGCGACAGTTGATCGATAATCTTGCCAGTATTATTAATAACTACCTGAATACAATTGAAGCTAAAAGGATCCTGAAAAGATCCCTGGAAAGGGATCAGGTTCGATATGAAATTAAAGAATCACAGGAGCCAAAAGAGATTAACAGCAGAAAGCTCCTTCAAAAATTTCTGAATAATCAGAATGCCAACCGTGATATATTTCATGATCTGATGCCCTACAAAGTAAGGGAGATCCTGCTTGTTTCCACCCTCTATGATGCGTTTACCATTGAAAAAGAGGGAAGATTTTCTGATCATATACTCGGAGAATATCATCAACTGAATCTGATAGCGATGCCCAGAGTGACAGGTGTCTCTACATTCGAAGAGGCACGACAACAGTTGGCAAGAAAACATTTTGACATGGTGATCCTGATGATCGGCAGTGACCGTTCTACTCCTGTGCGGATTGCCAAAATGGTCAAGGAGGAATATACATATATCCCTATTTATGTATTGCTGAACAATAACCGGGAAGTGCATTCTTTTAAATCCAAGGCTGAAAACCTGAAATACATCGATAATCTTTTTATCTGGAATGGTGATTCCAAGATTTTCTTTGCGATGGTTAAGTTGCTGGAAGACAAAATTAATGTCGAAAATGATACTGAAATCGGTCTGGTAAAGGTTATACTGCTTGTTGAAGATTCGGAAATCTATTATTCGCGGTATCTTCCTATGCTGTATAATTCTGTACTGGAACAAACCAAAAGGATTATCGATGATGTATCTACCGATGACCTGTTCAAGGTATTACGCCTTAGGGCCCGTCCAAAGATATTATTAGCCAGTACCTACGAAGAAGCTCTTGAGATCATTGAAAATTATGGCAATAACCTGCTCTGTCTTATCACCGATGTTAAGTTTCAACGGAATGGCAGGATGGATGAACAGGCTGGATTCCGGCTGGTGAAACACATGAAGGAAAAATTTCGAGGACTTCCGACTGTTTTGCAATCTTCAGAAGTCCAGAATGCTCGTATGGCATTCGAGCTAAAATCCATTTTTATCAATAAAAACTCGGAAACCCTTCTTCAGGATATTAAAAGCTTTATTGGTCATCATTTGGGTTTTGGGAATTTTGAATACCGTGATCCCGGAGGAAGAAAAATTGCAGAAGCAAAATCCTTAAAGGAATTCGAAAGACAAATTGAGACCATTCCTATCGATTCTCTGATTTATCATGGAAAGAGAAATCATTTTTCGCTCTGGTTAATGGCAAGGGGAGAGATTAAGATCGCCAAACTTATCAACCCTGTAAAAGTAACAGACTTCAAACAGCCCCATGAATTCCGGAACTATCTGAAATTTATTATTAAAAAGTACAGGAATGAATCCAATACCGGAAAAATTGTAAATTTTGAAGAAACCGCACTTCTTGACGAATCCAATATCGTTAGCCTGGGCCGGGGTGCTCTGGGAGGTAAAGGGAGAGGACTGGCCTTTATTAACACCCTCATATATAACCTGAATTTCTCTGATCTGATTCCACAGATTAATATACGGACACCCAGAACTTCTTTTATAGGAACTGAGGAATTTGATCTTTTTTTGGAAAAAAATAATCTTCAGGAAATTATTACCGGACATTATTCTTATGCTGAGATAAAAGAAATGTTCCTGAACGGAGATCTATCCTATAATCTTGATAAAAAGCTCAAATCACTTCTTCATATTCTCAAAAGACCCCTCGCTGTCCGGTCGTCTAGTTTACTTGAAGATAGCAGCACCCAGCCTTTTTCCGGAATATTTGAGACATGCCTGCTTCCTAATAATAATGAGGATTTTAAAGTAAGATACAAACACCTGACCGATGCAGTAAAATTGGTTTTTGCCTCAATTTATTCCAATGAATCCCGTGCTTATTTTGAAGCCATCAATTATAAAATGGAAGAAGAGAAAATGGCTATTGTAATTCAGGAAGTTGTTGGAAATAGTTATGAACAGTACTATTATCCCCATATCAGCGGTACTGCGCAATCGCATAATTATTACCCTGTTGCCCATATGGAGCCTGAAGACGGTTTTGCAATTGCAGCACTGGGTCTTGGTCATTATGTTGTTAATGGCGAAAAGGCATATCGTTTTTCCCCGGGCTACCCCGACCTTGAGATTGTCAGCCCAAAAAACCTTTACAGAGACAGTCAGGTAGACTTTCTGGCTCTTGATCTTTCAAAGCAGGATATTAATCTTTTTAAGGAGGGAGCTGAATCAAACCTTTGCCGTTTAAATATATCGGAAGCGGAGAAGCATAATACCTTAAAACACCTGGCTTCCGTTTATGATCCTCAGAACGACCAGGTAACCCCGGGCCTTGATGTTTATGGACCAAGAATTCTTAATTTTGCAGATATTCTAAAGTATAATTATGCACCTCTGGCCAAAACCCTAGAATTTATACTTGATGTTGGTAAAGAAGCACTGGGTTCACCTGTTGAGATAGAATATGCTATGGATCTGACACGAGCAGAGAATGGCCTACCCTCATTTTATCTTCTCCAGATAAAGCCACTTCTCGGTAGTATAGGAGAGTTTAATATAGATATGGCTGAGATGGAAAACGAAGAGATCCTGATATTTGCAGTCAGAAGCATGGGAAATGGCAGAATTGAAGGAGTCAGGGATATCGTTTATGTAAAAAATGAAAATTTTGATAAGACAAAGACCAAACAAATAGCTTCCGAGATTGACAGACTGAATAAAAAATTTCTCAAAGAGAAAGAAAATTATCTCTTAATAGGTCCGGGGAGGTGGGGAACGAGAGACCCCTATATAGGTATTCCTGTAAACTGGAGTCAAATATCGGCAGCCAAGGTGATTGTAGAAACCAGTCTGAAAAATTTTCCACTCGATGCTTCACTCGGTTCCCATTTTTTTCATAATGTAACCTCTATGAATGTAGGTTATTTCTCGATTCAGCATGATGCGGCCAATGAATTTATTGACTGGGGGGAACTGAATAATCAGGAGGCTGTTGAGGAAACAACTTATCTCCGGCATATCCGTTTCCCCGAAGCTTTGTGTGTGGTTATGGATGGAAAGAAAAGAATCGCGGTTGTTCACAAAAGTCCATGTTGCGAAAATAGTAACGAAAATAATTATGAATATGACTGATCCACTTCATGTGCGGCATAGAAATTTCGATTCTCCCACCATTGATTTTAGTATGACTGAATTTGGTGGGCTTATGCAGAGGAGGATACGGAAAGTGTTGATAATTAGCAGTAATTATGACTTCTTTATGCTGGAAGAGGATGGCCGGATCGATGAGCAGATTTTTAATGAGTATGTATCACTTAACCTGAGATATCCACCAGTATTCATCAAAGCAAGTTCTGCGAAAATGGCTTTCCGAATCCTTGAGGAAGAAGATGTTGATCTGATTATAGAAATGTTGAATATTGGAGACGCCGACACTTTTGATCTGGCCCGACAGGTAAAGTCGAAATACCCCGGTATACCTATTGTGGTTCTCACTCATTTTAACCGGGAAGTCTCCATGAAACTTCAGGATGAGGATATGTCGGCTATCGATTATGTTTTTTGCTGGCTGGGAAATGCTGATCTTCTTCTGGCAATTATCAAGCTTATTGAGGATTCCATGAATGTTGAACATGATGTGGAGAATGTTGGGGTACAGACGATAATTCTGGTAGAGGATTCCATTCGTTATACTTCGGTTTATCTTCCTCTTCTCTATAAGATCATTCTTAAGCAATCGAGAGATTTTATGAAAGAGGCTCTGAATGAACACCAGAAAATGTTGAGAATGAGGGGGAGACCAAAAATTCTGCTTGCAAAGACCTATGACGATGCCCTGGAGCTCTATCATCTTTATAAAAATAATCTTCTCGGAATTATTTCTGATGTAAGCTTTAAAGTAAACAATAAAAGAGATAACAAAACGAAAGCAGGGCTGAGACTTTGTAAAGTGGTAAAGGCTGAAGATCCTCATATGCCTTTCCTTTTGCAGTCATCGGATGTAAAAAATGAAAAATATGCCGAGAAGCTTAATGCAGGTTTTGTCCATAAATATTCGAAAACCCTGTCTATAGAAGTAAGGAATTATATTATTCGCTATTTTGCTTTCGGGGAATTTGTATTTCACGATCCCGCAACCGGCCGGGAAATTGCAAGGGCTTCTGATCTCCAGTCTCTTCAGCACCTAATCCTGCGGGTTTCCGATGAAGTATTGGCATATCATGCAAGCCGGAACGATTTTTCAAAATGGCTGAATGCCAGGGCTATTTTCCCCATTGCCCAATTGTTTAAATACCTGAGAAAAGAAGATTTTCCTAACCTGGAAGAAGTTCGTAGTTATATTTATGAAGCGATCTCAAGCTTCCGCATCAGTAAGGGAAGAGGTATAATTGCAAAGTTTGATAAGAACAGCTTTGATGAGTATCTCAGTTTTTCCAGGATCGGTGAAGGGTCTATTGGTGGAAAAGCCCGGGGGCTTGCTTTTATAAATTCACTTATTAAGGAACATTCTCTATTTACAAAGTATAAGGATGCTATAATTACAATTCCAAGAACGGTTGTATTGAGCACAGATGTCTTTGATGAATTTATGGAAACAAATAATCTTTATAAGCTGGGTCTTTCCGATTCGAGTGATGAAGAAATTCTGCAGCAATTTGTTTCTGCAAAACTCCCAGGATGGGTACATCAGGATCTCTATGCTTTCATATCTGTTATAAAGAGTCCTATTGCCATCCGATCATCCAGCAAGCTGGAAGATTCACATTACCAGCCATTCGCAGGAATATATTCAACTTATATGATACCCGTGGTTGAATCCGACCACGCCCTTACCATCAGGATGCTCACGAATGCCATAAAATCTGTTTATGCTTCTGTTTATTTCAAAAAAAGTAAATCGTACATGGCAGCAACTGCCAATGTAATTGATGAAGAGAAGATGGGAATCATCCTTCAGGAGGTTTGCGGCTCAAAACATGGAAACCGTTTTTATCCCACGATTTCGGGCGTTGCCCGCTCAATAAATTTCTACCCGGTAAAACCCGAAAAAACCGGGGATGGGATTGCCAGTATAGCATTTGGATTGGGAAAATACATTGTAGATGGGGGGATGGCGCTGCGTTTTTCTCCCAAATACCCCAAAAAGATCCTTCAACTTTCTTCCCCGCAAACCCTTCTCAGGGATACTCAAAAGTATTTTTACTCCCTGGATCTTGAGAGTGACAGCTTTGTCCCCTCAGTGGATGATGCAGTTAATCTTTTTAAGTTAAAGATCAAGGAAGCTGAGGGGGATAATACTTTAAAACATGTAACCTCAGTTTATGATTACGACAGTAACATGCTCAGGGATGGTTTTGTGGAAAGGGGTAAAAAAGTAGTGACCTTTTCCAATATTTTGAATCATGAAGTTTTTCCTTTGGCTGATATCCTGTCTACTTTGTTGGATATAGGTCAGCGCGAAATGAATCTTCCTATTGAGATTGAGTTCGCCGTCAACCTTGATGTACCGGAAGGATCACCCCCTATTTTCAATTTTTTGCAGATCCGGCCGATTGTGGATAACGATCAGAGTGAAACCTATAAACTGAATGAAGTTGATAAGCAGGATACAATAATTTACTCTGAATCAGGTCTTGGGAACGGAAGTTTTGAAAATATCCGCGACTTTGTATACGTGAAACCCGAATCTTTTGATGCTGCAAAGACCGGCATAATAGCCGGGAAAGTTGAGGATGTTAACTCACGAATGCTGGAAGAAAAGAGAAACTATGTTCTGGTGGGTCCGGGAAGATGGGGGACTTCAGATTCATGGTTGGGAATTCCCATAAACTGGGGACAGATATCTGCAGCAAGGATCATTATAGAATCCGGACTGGAGAATTATCGTATAGATCCGAGTCAGGGGACACATTTTTTTCAAAATCTCACTTCTTTTGGCGTGGGATATCTGACTGTCAATCCTTTTATCAATGACGGGTATCTGGATGTTGAATATCTTAAATCTCAGGAACCTCTTTATGAGGATGAATATATCAGGCACATAAGGTTTCCCGGACCTCTAAAAATTTTAATTGACGGCAGGACACATACAGGGGTTATTTATAAATATGAATCGCACACGAAAAAACAATAAACTTTCCGGAGATTTGGAACATGATGAAAGTCATGTATTTAACATGCTTAAAATCATATTATTATTAGGGTGTAAAATTTGGTAATATTTACTTTAAGAACCATTTTTACATAAAGTTTTATTTTCGCTGAGATTAGATAACACAATTGATTAACTTAAATTTTCTGCTATGAACGTAGATATTCTCATGAACGACCTCATCAAAAAAACTCCGGGTGAGGCTGAATACCACCAGGCTGTAAGGGAAGTGCTGGAATCCATTGAAGAAGTATATAACGATAATCCCCAGTTTGAAACAGGACAGATCATCGAAAGGCTTATTGAGCCTGACAGGGTTCTGATCTTTAAAGTTCCATGGGAAGATGATGAAGGCAAAATCCATGTTAACCGAGGGTACAGGGTGCAGTTTAACAATGCTATTGGCCCTTATAAAGGCGGACTTCGTTTTCACCCCAGTGTTAATCTTAGCATTCTTAAATTTCTGGGATTTGAGCAAATATTTAAAAACAGCCTGACCAGCCTCCCTATGGGAGGAGCTAAAGGAGGTTCAGACTTTGATCCCAAAGGTAAATCAAATAGTGAGATCATGCGTTTCTGCAATTCGTTTATGCTGGAATTATATCATATGATTGGTCCCGACACCGATGTTCCTGCCGGCGATATCGGGGTAGGAGGTCGCGAGGTAGGTTATCTTTACGGAATGTACCGCAAGCTGGCCAGAGAGAATACCGGCGTTTTGACAGGAAAGGGATTGAATTGGGGCGGTTCTCTTATACGACCGGAAGCAACAGGTTTCGGAACCGTTTATTTTGCTCAGGAAATGCTGAAAACCATAGGAGAAACCTTTACCAATAAACGAGTTGCCATTTCAGGATTTGGAAATGTTGCATGGGGAGCTGCGTTAAAGGTTACCGAATTGGGAGGTAAGGTAGTTACACTTTCAGGTCCCGACGGATATATTTATGATCCGGAAGGAGTCTCGGCTGAAAAAATTGACTACATGCTGGAACTTAGGGCCACCAATGAAGACATAGTGAAACCTTATTCATTTGAATTCGAAGGTGTAGAATTCGTTCAGGGAAAACATCCATGGGAGGTTCCCTGTGATATTGCACTTCCATGCGCGACTCAGAATGAGCTGAATGAAGAAGATGCCAAAAACCTGGTTAAAAACGGTTGCCTTTGCTTAACGGAAGGAGCGAATATGCCATGTACTCCGGAAGCTGTTGAAGTGTTCCATGAAAATAAGATCCTGTATGCACCAGGAAAGGCTTCCAATGCAGGAGGTGTTGCTACTTCCGGACTTGAGATGGCACAGAACTCGATGAAGATCAACTGGCCCAGGGATGAGGTCGATTCCAGGCTGCATGTCATCATGAGTAATATACATGAAAACTGTGTAAAGTATGGAAAACGTGAGGACGGTTATGTGGACTATGTAAAAGGCGCCAACATTGCAGGGTTTCTGAAGGTAGCAAATTCTATGCTTGATCAGGGATTGTATTAATTCTTTATTTTTGAATTATTGTAGTTTCTGGAGTTCATGCAACTGCCGGAAGAGGCAGTGCATGAACCTTATAAAATCTAAAAAGCTCCATTGAGGGCTTTTTTTTAAAGGCTCATTTAAACCAAAATGGGATCATTTCTGAATTAATTCCCGGATAAACCCCTCATTATTTTTCCGGATATTTGTATTCACCAATGACCCTGGCTGCTTCAATTACATCAAAACGATTATCTGATGCAGGAGGATATTCGATGAGATACCAGTTTTCCGTATAACTGTATTCTTCACCGGGTTCCAATACTGCAGTCGGGGAAATGGGCTCCATTTCCGCAAACAAAGTTTTATTTGTGTAAAAGATATTCGTCTGATCGTAAAGCTCTGTATAAGGTTGATCTTCATAAAAATTATACTTCTTAAAAAACAGAAGTCCTTTATATCCATAGGCCATCCAGCCATCCCTTGCATCAGTACCATATTTTGCATTTCCTGCTTCAGAAGGAATTAACGAGAAAATATTTTCTATTATTTCAACTCCAGGATCGGCAGGATCATTCTCGAATTTTTCCTGTTCTCCCCATATATACCTTCCCCATTTGCCCGGGATATTACTATCCGGATTTAGTGGCATCA
Organism: uncultured Bacteroidaceae bacterium; assembly: GCA_964426915.1. Classification (GTDB taxonomy): domain Bacteria; phylum Bacteroidota; class Bacteroidia; order Bacteroidales; genus CAYRTD01. The sequence goes on from CAYRTD010000100.1 coordinate 9,131, forward strand.
TCAGTTTGCCTCCAACTTTAACCAGAGTTCTTCCCCAGAAAAAATACTCAAGGCTTTTTGAAGAAATATTTTTCATGGTCTGTGTAATAGCGAGTCGGGAAGTTTCCGAATCCAGCTCAAAGATTCTGATCGAAAGAATTCCCAGTGAAGAATCTGGCTGACTTGTTAATTTTACGCTGTGATCGTCCAGGATTTCTCCATGCCATTTCCCCATATAGGTGAGATTGTGTTTTTTGGATGTGACTTTTTCCTGACCGTAATCAAATCTTCCACCATCAGGATCGAATGATTTTTCCTCAAAATCTTGTAATAGTATGCCGTCCTGTTTTGGATCTTCGTAGATAGGATTGACACCGTTTCTTTCATAAACCATTATCCTTCCTCCCGCTGAGGCGTTTATTATAATGTTTACTTCATTATTTGAAATGCGATAACATTCTGTCCAGCCGCGATAAGTAATTTTTTCAGTCATGGTGAATGCATTTAGGTTTATGAGCAGTAAAAATAAAAGAAAGGCAAAGCGCATAATATTTTTCATTGCATATTGTTTTTCTTCCGGAATCAGGCTCCAGGGATAATTAAAATTAAAACCGGCATTACGTGAAAACAGAACTATAGATTCTTCCTGTCTGGACTATTATCTATGGTGCTAATTTATAATTGTGAAATATAATAATAGAGCACTTATGTCTCAATTTTACATTCGTATGATTCATTTCTGTCTTAATTGGGTTGAATATTACGGACTATACGGACAAACACTATTTGGTCTGTCAATTAAATCAAGTGTTTGATCAGAAAGTTTGATATCAAGGCTTGTGACCGCGTGTCGCTGAAGCTTTAGCGGAGGCACAAGCCCCAAAAAGCGCAGTTTACTGATGTAAATGAGCATTTTTGGGGCGAGCATAACGCAGATAGCGGACTTTATGGACAAACACTATCTGGATTTTTCAGGAGTTAATATTACTTCAAGTTCTTCAAGAGATTTATTCTTTGTTTCCGGAATAAAGAAAATCACAAATAATAGGGTGAGAAAAGCAAAGCCCACATAAATCAGAAATGTGTTTGACGGACCAATCTTTTCCAACTCCCAGGGGAAGATCATAGTAACCAGGAAACTGCAGATCCCGTTTGCAAAACCTGCCACGGAGATCGCAAGTCCTCTGAATTTATTTGGAAATATTTCCGAAAGCATTACCCACATCACGGGTCCGAGGGAAATAGCAAAAGAAGCTATGAAACCCAGAATGGCGAATAAAACAAGCAAACTATCGAGATTATTCTGATGAAAAGCCCAGGAAAGAAGGGCATGCGAGATAAGTATGCCGCCGGATCCGATTATAAGTAAAGGCTTTCTTCCCAATCTGTCGATAAGCCTTATGGCCAGAAGGGTAAAGGCCAGGTTGGTAAGACCGACAAATATAGCCTGCACAAATGCTGCGTCTCTTCCGATGCCGGTTTTTTCGAAGATTACCGGGGCATAATAAAACACGGCATTAATGCCGGTGATCTGCTGAAAAATGCCAAGGGTGATGCCAATAAACAATACAAAACGAAATCTTCTGACAAAGAGTTCGGAAATTTTTGCTTTGGTTATATTTATCAGGCTATCCTTGATTTCATCCATGATCTTAGCGGCCCGGTCCGGACCATTTACCTTCCGGAGTATATTGATGGCCTTTTCTTCCTCTCCTTTTGATACAAGCCATCTCGGGCTTTCAGGGACAAAAAACAGCAGGACGAAGAAAAGCATGGCAGGGAAAGCTTCCACGCCAAGCATCCACCGCCAGTTTGCTTCGCCAATATCTAAGAGGAAATAATTGGAAAAATAAGCCAATGAAATTCCGATTACGATCATCAGTTGGTTTAAAGAAACCATACTTCCCCGTTTATCTGCCGGTGAAACTTCCGCAATAAACATAGGGGCGATCAGAATAGCCAGACCAATGGCAAGACCTCCGATCATCCTGGCAACAACAAAGAACCAGAAAACATTGGCAAGTGCCGAACCTAACGCAGAAAGTGTGAATAATATGGCAGTGAAAAATAACACTTTTCTTCTGCCAAATGCATCGCTTAGAACACCTGCTGTCAGGGTTCCAAATAAGACTGCAAAGAGCATGCTGGAAACTGACCATCCAAGCATGAGCTCATTTAAACTGAACTTTTCTTTAATAAATGGCACCACACCCGATATTAAAGCACTGTCAAATCCAAGCAGGAATCCCCCCATAGCGACTGTCATGGAGATTCTGATAACATAACTTTTATTAACCATATTTGTTTTATTAGGTTTTTATTTCAATATGAAGGGTTGTTACCCGTTGATTTTTGTTTCAAATTAAAAAGATCTAAAGGAATAAGTCGTGCCATGCAATGTTTTTTTGCCATTTTGACCCTTCAGCAAATATAGTATCTTGAATCAGAAAACAGAATGTTATTATTTCAAAATATAGTATGATTGTTTCATTTATCTGAATTTTGCTGACTGAATAGATGATACTTATCTTTTTGAAATCGGTGGTGAAGGAAAAAGTACCAAACACTTGATTAATTGGGAGCCAACGAAAAGGTTTATACTGGCAAATAATATTGAATATGGTACAGGTAATAGAATTCCTTTATGGTTAATGGGATTTTTATATTAAGATAATCCACTGATATTTAATTGCCTGAATCATACACATACACCTCCCTGATTTTTTTGTTGTTAACAATTTAATATTGACCAGGGGAGTAGGTGGAAATTGACAAATGAAAAATTTTCAATGACATAAATTATTGATAATTAAAAACAAAACCTTAAGTTAGCCAGAATTTAAAACAAAATTTGTATGATAAAAACAAAAAGATTTTTTAAAAGAAATACACATAATAATTTTTTTAGAGTTCTTGCGGGCTTTGGTAGAGTATTAAACAGGTTGTATGAAAATAGAAATCATGATCCGTATAGTAACGGAGAGCTAACCATATTAAAAAAAATATCAAAACTTAATCCATCAGTTATTATTGATGGTGGTGCAAATATTGGAAACTATTCATTGCTAATAAATCAGTTGATTCCCGATGTATTAATTTATTCGTTTGAACCTGTAAAAAATACCTTTGAAATATTAAAAAAAAATGTGGATAGTACTAAAAACATAATACCTATTAGGAAAGGATTATATAAAAATAACTGTACGAAAGAAATACGTATTTTCCCCTCCCACACGCATTCATCTTTAGTTGATATTCAGGGCCTGGCATACGAAACAAAAGAAAAGCAAACAATTGAGTTAATAAAAGGAGATGATTTTATGAAGAAAAATAAAATCACTGAGATTGACTTATTAAAGCTTGACATTGAAGGTGCTGAATATGATGCACTTCTTGGATTTGAAGAACATATTTTGAAGGGAAAAATAAAAATGATTCAGTTTGAATATGGCTATATAAATATCTCAACAAAAAGATTACTTATAGATTTTTATAACTATCTTGAAAATAAAGGTTATATAGTTGGCAAAATTTTTCCAAGAACTGTTGAATTTAGAAAATATGAGTTTAAATATGAAGATTTTTTAGGCCCAAATTTTATAGCTGTAAAGAAAACAGAAACCGAATTAATTGGTTTACTAATAGGAAAGTAAAAGAACATCAACATAGAATTTATGACCCAATTGATTCCAAATAGTGGACTGAAAGAAAAGAATACATTCGAAAAATCAAGAGAGCATCTTGCTAACCAAAGAACATTCCTTGCCTGGATAAGAACTAGTATTGCTTTAATGGGCTTCGGCTTTGTGATTGTGAAATTTACATTGTTTCTTAAAGAAATTTCATACTTGTTCGAGGAAAAAGGTTTGTCATCAATAGAATATTCGGCAATTGTTGGCGTAATTATGGTAGCATTAGGAGTAGTAATAGCAATTTTAGCATTTCTTCAATATAAAAAATATGAGAATCAGTTAACGAGCAATACTTTTATTTCTTCTTCAATGCTTTCATTATTTATAACACTAGTTGTTTTAACCGGTGGAATTATTTTAATATTATATTTACTTTCCAGAATATGATTTTATCTTATACATTGACATATATAATAATAACTCTGTTGTTTATTACAGCTTTTATTCATTCGTTGCTAGCTCTTAAGTAAATATTAAATGATTAAAAAAATGAAAAAAAAGCAACTTACGTTTCCGTTGCAATACCGGGCATGCATATACGGCAGCTTTACTCCTTGCTGAACAGACAAGCAAGATTGAAGAAACCATGTGGACTGCACTACGAATGTTCGAAGAGCATAAAAACCTACTGACTGAAATGGCACGAGGGAAAAATGGTGCCGGTTCTAAAACGACCCTTGAAAGGGCAAAAATGTCCCAGGTTCATATTGATCGGATTAGAGCAATTTTGAAATCAACTGATAATGAAAATGGGAATGATATGCCAAGCTGATGAAAATGCAGTCAACAACAAATTTGCAAAATGCTGGGTTTAACAACCGGTCAGACGCAGAAGGGTAATGCTTGTATCGGCATGTTACATGACTCTTATTCCCAGCTGATTAAATATGGATGATCCGATACCGGCAGGGATTCCAGAATTACCCCTTCTTCATTGATCTCAAAATCTTCCAATTTATAGATATCTCCTGTTAACATATCGATCAGTTCCGGATCATTAAAATCCTGAACACCCTCTATTCTGAGGTTTACCTTGCCCCGGCTCACTTCCGTTTGCATTCTGACCACCAACCACCAGGCAAAAAACTTCTTTCCATTTTCATTTTCAAGACTGAGTGTCATGATGTCTTTTGTTAATGCTCCCTGGAAACTTCCCGGATCAATGATATCAATTTCAGTTTCAAGTCCTTCATTCCGATGGATATTTCCTCTTAATACTGAGATCATATTCTGGTAGACATAATAGGATGGTTTCCGGGAATTATCTTCCAGTTTAAGTAGTCCTTTTGAATTTTTCTTTGTCCCGCTGCCGGGCGCTTCTTTCATCACGAAATAACTGGAAACGGGAGATCCAAATGCCAGATCGGTAAGCCCCCTTCGCAAGATCCACTTGGATTGTATGGTTTCACTCCAGGGTCCGGTTCCGTTCCAGCCAAGGCTGTTCATGGAAGATGGATATCCGCACTCACCCTGCCAGATCTCAATCTCCTTTCCGCTTTTTTCAACCAATTCAAAAAGTCCGTCTACAGTATGGGAAACAGGAATATATAGTTCGGGGGTTTTTACCTGCATGATTATTTCCCTGATAACGGATTCCGGAAAGGCACTGTATGGATGGAAACTAAAAATATCTATATATTCAGCTATTCCATTTTCAAAGCATTCTCTTGCAAATGGAACATCCAGACGAGCGACATTTCCTCCGATCACCCTGGATCCGGGATCTATTTCGTCGATGAGCTTACGGGTAAATTTTACAAGGTCGGTATATTCCTTTGCATTCGGTTCGGGTTTCCAAAACCAGATAGTATTGGCCTCGTTCCAGATCTCCCAGTAATCGATCTGATCCTTATATCTCTCAATCACATTTTCGGCATAAACTTTCCACGCCTCTAATTGTGGACCTGTTACAGGTGATAGAAAATCCGTATGGGTTTTGTGTCCACCGTGGAGGCAGAGATATATTTCTATCTCTTTTTCAACCAGCCCTTCAACTATTTCATCCAGGATTTCCCAGTGAAAGACCCCGTTATTATCTTCCACCGATGACCAGTCAACTGAAACTCTTGCCCACTTAATGCCAAGGTCTGAGGCCTCATCAAGAATAACTGGCAGGTTTTCAAGCAGATCCTGGACGTCAAGATTTTCATATTGAACATTTTCATGAAAGGGCATTCCATTGAATTGGACCCCAAAGTGAGAAGAGGCATTATCAAAGGAGTTCACCGGCTGTATTTTCGCCGACGGAATAAGATTGAATTCCGGTTCCGGAGAGTCTGTGTTTTTTTTAGTTGCACAACTTGCGAACAGGATAAGAACAGATAGTAGTAAAGTTAGTTTTTTCATAAGGACCTAATGTTTTATTCTGCAAATTAGACAAAGCTTTAAAATTCTGTGATGAAATATTTCTCAAAATCAGTGATAATTGGATCAGCAACGCCGAACCGAGTGATAACGAGCTTACGAATGCTGCTGATGAGATCCCTCGGCTATCTCCCGAAAGCTTTCGGGTCGGGATCAGTTCGGCTAAATGATTTTGAAGGCCAAAATCATAGTCTCACTGAGATCCCTCGGCTATCTCCCGAAAGCTTTCGGGTCGGGATCAGTTCGGCTAAATGATTTTGAAGGCCAAAATCATAGTCTCACTGAGATCCCTCGGCTATCTCCCGAAAGCTTTCGGGTCGGGATCAGTTCGGCTAAATGATTTTGAAGGCCAAAATCATAGTCTCACTGAGAT
>CAYRTD010000101.1:0-15504 GCA_964426915.1 uncultured Bacteroidaceae bacterium
TGGTTTTTGAATATATATGGATTATCGTTTTTCATCAGGCATGAACTTATTTGTTTTTTACTATTTTTGCAGCGGATTAATATGAAGATCTGGAATAACATAGAGGAATTTGAAGCTGTAAATCCGGTTATTACCATTGGAATATTCGATGGGGTTCACCGTGGGCACCGGTATTTGATCGATGAGCTGAAAAAGCAGGCTGACCAAAGACAGGGGCAGTCTGTGGTACTTACCCTATGGCCTCATCCCAGGCTGGTATTGAATAAGGAGCCGGAGAAACTAAGGTACCTGACCACCATCGAGGAGAAGATATTACTTTTGGAAGAGACGGGAATAGACCATCTGCTAATCATACCCTTTACGAGGGATTTTTCTGAAATGGGATCATGTGATTTTGTCGAAAATTTTCTTGTTCATAAGATGCACATCCATAAACTTATTATTGGTTTCAATCATAAGTTCGGACGAAACAGGGAGGGAGATTATGATAATCTCAGATCCTGCGCTGAGCGATTTTCTTTTGAACTGGAGAGATTGGATCCGGTTGAGATAGAAGGGCAGCGAGTCAGTTCTTCGCTCATCAGGAATCTGATATCGGGAGGAAAGCTCCAAAAAGCAAATTCATTTTTGGGTTATATTTTTTTTCTCAGGGGAGAAGTCGTTGAAGGAGAAAAATTAGGAAGAGAAATTGGTTTTCCAACGGCAAACATCCGCCCATTTGATGAGCATAAACTCATTCCGAAGATTGGTGTTTATGCTGTGCAGGTTGAAATAGGGGGAAAGGCTTTTAATGGTATGTTGAACATTGGGTACAGACCAACTGTTAATTCTGGTACGGTCAGAAAATCAATTGAAGTACATATGTTCGGGTATAAGGGCGACATTTATAATTCGAAGGTTAAATTATATTTCCGGGCTTTTATGCGTGAAGAAAAGAAATTCGATTCACTCGATCAATTAAAGCATCAGTTATTTATTGATAAAAAAAATGCGAGTGAAATACTGGAAAATTATCGATAGACTTAAATTCAGAAAACAAATAATTTTAAAATAATATCTTTGTACCGGTGTACAGAGTAAATATGAAAGATCAATAATGGGAAATTTAATAACAAAAGTTGAAAGCCTGCCTTACAAAGTTAGAGATATAGATCTGGCTGAGTTCGGAAGAAAAGAAATTGAAATTGCAGAAAAAGAAATGCCGGGGCTTATGGCTATCCGGAAAAAATATTCTGATGAAAAGCCTCTGAAGGGAGCCCGGGTAACCGGATCATTACATATGACAATTCAGACAGCCGTGTTGATAGAAACACTAATTGAGCTGGGTGCTGATGTCAGGTGGGCAAGTTGTAATATTTTTTCTACCCAGGATCATGCCGCCGCTGCAATTGCCAAAGCCGGAATACCTGTGTTTGCATGGAAAGGAGAAACACTTGAAGAATACTGGTGGTGTACTGCCCAGGCCTTAAATTTTCCGGATGGAAAAGGCCCGAACCTCATTGTTGATGATGGTGGTGATGCAACACTTTTGGTGCATAAAGGATATCAGGCGGAAGATGATCCCTCAATTCTGGAGACCAAAGCTTCGAACCGGGAGGAAGCCGTTATTTTAAATCAGCTGAAAGCCATTAAGGAAGAGGATCCTGACCGGTGGCACCGGATCGTTCCGGAGATGAAGGGAGTATCTGAAGAAACGACAACTGGAGTTCACAGGCTTTATCAGATGCATGAAAACTCCCGCCTGCTTTTCCCGGCAATAAACGTCAACGACTCGGTTACAAAGTCTAAATTCGATAATTTATATGGCTGCCGGGAATCGCTTGCTGATGGTATTAAACGTGCAACAGATGTCATGATCGCAGGAAAGGTAGTTGTAGTTCTCGGATACGGAGATGTTGGGAAAGGTTGTGCTCATTCCATGAGGTCTTACGGCGCTCGTGTTATAGTTACGGAAATCGATCCGATCTGCGCACTTCAGGCGTCAATGGAAGGCTTTAAAGTAACTACAATTGAAGATGCCCTCAGCGAAGGGAATATTTTCGTCACCGCTACCGGCAACAGGGATGTTCTGACCCTCGAACATATTAAAAAGATGAAAGATCAGGCGATAGTTTGTAATATTGGCCACTTTGATAATGAAATCCAGGTTGATGCTCTTAATGAATATGAGAATGCTGAAAAGATCAATATCAAACCCCAGGTGGATAAATACCTTTTTGATGACGGACATTCGATCTTTTTGCTGGCCGAAGGCAGACTGGTAAATCTGGGTTGTGCCACAGGACATCCCTCTTTTGTTATGAGTAATTCTTTCACTAACCAGACCCTGGCTCAGATAGAATTATGGAAGAATGACTACGAAACCGACGTTTACCGCCTGCCCAAAAGACTTGATGAAGAAGTTGCCAGGCTCCATCTTCAACAACTTGGCGTGAAACTCACAAAATTGACCAAAGAACAGGCAGAATACCTGGGGGTTAAACCTGAAGGTCCTTTTAAACCGGAGCATTACCGATACTAACAGCTTGTTTCATAAAACAGGAGAGCTTTGTAAACCGTTTTTTATATTCGAAAGCTCTTACTCAATTATAGATCCAGAGGAATCCGCCATTTTCAGTGGCCTGATATTGGATAAGAGGGTATTTGGCCGGGCCACGGGTTACAAATGCATCCCCACTTTCATCAAGGAAATACTGGGATTCACAGCAAGGGCATGAGACGTGAAGCATGCTCGTGGTATCATCAGTAACGGCGCAGGAGTAATCAGGTTCATAGGTACAGGTCCTGTCGTATACATAGAACTCGTCACTGAAATTTCTCCTGATAATGAGTCCGTTTACTCCGGCATTATCAAACATGAAGCTATATTCACCGGGTCCGACATTCGCATACAGGGTAACCATCTCTATATTAATGTTAATGGGAACATAAGGGAAGTCATATCTGTTTTTATCACATGAGGAGGAAGATAGAAATATAAACAGGAAAAGAAAAATTATTTTATTTAACAGAGATTTTATCATTGTAAATTTTAAAAGTTAAAATTAAAATTTTGTACATTTATATTCTATAAAATGAACGAAATAATTATGGATTTTGATATTGGGAATTTAGTTTATATTGTATTAACACTGATTTTTCTTATTGTTGGTGCTCTGGGCCAGAAAAAAAAGCCCAACCCCCAGGTCTTTGAAAGTTATGATGAAGACCAGGAAGAGCAGGGTGACACATCAGATCCTATAGAAGAAAAATTCAGCCGGCTCTTTGGTGAAGATGATGAGGCTGTCAGGCAAAGAGAGGAGATCGAAAGAAGGACGTATAAGGAAGAATCAGAGAGAGAGGATTACCTTTTGGATACACCCTATGATAAGATAGATGATCTTCCGCCGGAATATGATGAGGTTTTCCAGGAAAAAGATGAAGATAAAATTTATAAGCTGGAGGATCATATAGAAGAAATTGCGGAAAAAACCCGTTTGCAGATGATTCCTCACAAAAAAAAGGATGTGAGTTTTGTAAAAAAAGCGCTCAGGGATTTTGAACCCAGGAAAGCTTATCTGTATTCAGAAATTTTTAATCCTAAGTATTTCTGATTTAGATATTTCCTGATTTTTTATTGGGAAATTATAATATATATTATTTCATAAAGAAAAAAAAATTCTATAATTTTGACCAGTGAAAGAGTCCGGGATGACCCGGATTCTTTTTTCTTTTCAACTATTTCAAATATTAAATATTATGTCAGGTGTTATTTATATCACGGAGAAAGGATTAAACTCCATGAAAAAAGAAGTGGATCAGCTTAAAAGTATAGAAAGGCCACTAATATCCAAACAGATAGCTGAAGCCAGAGACAAGGGCGACCTGTCTGAGAATGCCGAATATGATGCTGCTAAGGAGGCTCAGGGCATGCTTGAGTTGAAAATCTCCAGGCTTGAAGAAAAGATTGCAAATGCCAGGATTATCGATGAATCGAAGATCGACACTGAAAGTGTTCAGGTTTTGAATAAGGTGAAGATTAAAAACAAGGCTAACAATGCAACTCTGCAATATACTCTGGTGCCGGAATCGGAGGCTAATATCAAGATGGGAAAGATTGCTGTAAGTACACCTATTGGAAAAGGCTTGCTCGGGAAAAAAGTGGGGGACATTGTGTTGATCAATGTACCTTCCGGTAGTGTTGAATTTGAAATCCTTGAAATTTCCAGATAAACAGACGCCTATGTCAACAATATTCACAAAAATTATTAACGGGGAAATACCATCCTATAAAATTGCAGAGGATAATAATTATTATGCTTTTCTCGATATTAATCCACTTGCAAAAGGACATACATTGGTGATCCCCAAAAAAGAAACCGATTACATCTTCGACATCGAAGATGACTTGCTGGGTGGTATGATGATATTTGCAAAAAAGACAGCAATTGCCATTGACAGGGTGATGGATTGTAAACGCGTGGGTATTGCTGTACTCGGATTGGAAGTGCCTCATGCACATATACATCTTGTACCCATTAATGGGATTCATGATATTGATTTCAGTAAAGCAAAATTGCAGCTTACAGAAAACGAGTTTAAGGAAATTGCTGAGAAGATACGTGAACAGCTTTAATTGAGAACACACAGAATTTTTCATTATTCCCTATCTAGCTAATTCTTAAAAAACAGAAATAACCTCCTCGTATTCAAGAAAGGCGTTCAATACATTTACCATAGAATTCAGATAAGCCTGATATTGAATCAACATTTCAATTTCAGAGCGTAAGACATTTTCGAAATCCGTGAGACCATTTTCAAAATTATTAATCGTATCAGAGAAACCATCATGGCTGAATCTGTAATCATTTTTTTTCTTAACCGCCTGTTTTGATTTTATGATAATATTTTCCTTAAGAATATTTTCCCTCCTTTGCAGATCTGAAGCCAGCTTCGTTCTTTTTTGAGAAAGAATATCGGCGCGTATACCTAAAGCCTGTTTCTGGTAGTTTCTTCCAAGTCCCTTAAATAATGCAAATTGGAGCTTTAACCCAAGGTAACTATGCCGATACCAGCGATTATTATTATGAAATGGCTGGAATGCATCATCATAATATTGTGTCCCAATAAATCCATATGCTTTAATCCGGGGATGATATCTTTTACTCAAGGTTGATATTCTAGCTTTGTTAAGGTTTTCCTGAAGTGATATATCTCTGTATTCAGGCAACTCGTTATAAGAAAAAGTATCTGATTCATTGATTTTTGCATTGGAGACCAGCGAAATAACAAGACTATCTTTAATAGACAGATCTTTTCCGACAGGGTAATCCATCGACATCTTTAAACTTTTGATTGAGTTGTGGAATTTCATAATGTTGATCTTTAATTCCTCAGACTGATTCTGCTTCTTTTTTATTATTTTATCCAGATCATTTTCACTTATCAAGCCATTTTTAAATTTGACCCTGACTGCCTCCTCCAGATTGTTATAGTTTTGCAGAATATCCATTGACGTTTTCCATACTTCAAAGTTTAAAACTGCCTGATAGTAAGACTTCTTTATTTCAAGTGCCACACTCTTTTTTATGGCTGCTATATTAACTTCTGCCATATCCTTTTGAATTTCTTTTTCATTAATCCTGGAGAGAATTGCAGGATTATAAATTTCCTGTTCAAGATTGACTCCGCCCTGAAGGGAATTACGGGTACCCATCTGAATTTCAAGCGGACCATTGCCAGTTTGGCCGAAGGCTTCTGCGGGCAGTATAGTTACCGGAAGATTGGTATTATATCGATAATCAGCTGAGGCATTTACAGAAGGCAAATAGTTACTTTTTTCTTTTCTGGTTAGCCATTCTCTGTATTCCAAATTTTCCTTTTCGTTACTAATACGGCTGTGATTATTCAATCCGTAGCTTACAGCCTCGCGGGCATTAAATTTTTGCAGATCCTGCCCCCTTGTTAAAGTCCGACAGAAAAGAATAATTATAGATGTTAATATCAATCTGACTGTCATATTAAAATACTTTAGAAGGTTTTACATTGCGAATGCTTTTAGAGGCGAAATAGGCACCCGATAAAGAAATTATCAGTGTCAGAATAAAAAACAATAACCAGACATACCATGGGAATGAAAAATGTACACCTGAACCTCTAACTCCCAATTTAAATCCTTGAATTAGCATGGCAGCAATTGCAAAACCCACTGCAGCAATGACAGATGCCTGAAGTAAAATTATTCTGGTAACCACTTTCCGATAGGCACCAATAGCTTTCATGGTTGCGTAATCATCGATGCGGTCTTTTGCTGCAGAATATAAGGTTAATCCAATAATAACTCCACCTGCGATGATGGCAAATATTATGAGTGATCCGATTGATTCCCCAATTCCGCCGTCTTTAAGAATTTCTGTAATGGTTGACCAGCTGAATTGTCTTTTTGTCCATGCCCTGATACCGCTGTGTTTTACATTTATTTCATTTGCAATTTCTGCTGGAGTAAATCCCTTTTCAATATTAACCAGGAAAGCACTGACTTCATTAACATTGAATTGTCCAAGCTCCCTGGCCAGAGAAATATTTGTAAAGATATAATTGGCTCCGAATCCTCTTGCTCCTTTTGTAATGGCTCTCAATTCAACTAACTTCCCCCCCAATGAAAGCTCATCTCCAAGCTCGACGTCTCCCAGGTTGCTGAGGTCATACATGTCGGCTGCAACACCTCCCTGATAGATTAGTTGAGAAATATCTCCTTCTACAATATTCCAGGGGCCGCCGGTAAAAGCCGGTGCTAAGGTTCCTATTATCTGAACCGGAGCTGTTTTCCCATTTTTCAGTTTTATGGTAGAACCAGCTATCACGAGCGGATTAACATTTCTCACACCCTTTACGGACCGAATTTCATTACCTCTCCGGATATCTATTGCAGAAAGACTATTTACATCTTTTACCTTATCTCCAACCACCCAAATTTTTGCCTGGGTATTACTGACAAGGGCATCCATCAAGCCGGTAAGGAAGAGGAAAATACCGGTTTGCTGTCCAATCAGGAAAATAGCCACAATCACACCTACTGTAGCTCCAAGAGTTTTGGATTTATCAAACATCATGAAACGGAATGCAATTTGTAACATTTAACTTATCTGATTTCGATTATTACGTTAACACGTTCACCAATAAGTATTTCTTCCGAGGTAGAATCAATACGTATTTCAATTTCTCTTACACGGCGGTCCATAAATCCTGTATTCTCTTCCGAGAACATTGATCTTTCTTTCAATTTAGGGGATATAAATGTTATGCGGCCAGATGCTACAGTGTCATTTCTTCCATAAGGCACTGCAAGGGCTTTCATGTTTATTTTTATTTCTGTGGCGTACAGCTCATCTATTTCGGCCCTGATAGCATATGGACCTGGGAATTTGAATTCACCCAACGATTGTAAAGCTTTTACGGGTTTGTTTTTGTCTGTATGCAACGCCAATAGCAGTCCTTTTCCCGGAGATTTTATGAAATGTTTATCAAGGGTGAGTAATTGCCGGTTTAGAAGCTGTTTCTGAATTTCATATTCTTTAGAACGAGTTTTTTTCTGTAATTTCAATTCATTCAGATGGCTTTTAGCCTGCTCATATTCCAGCTTTACATTATCCACATTTTGCTTGCTTTCTGCACCTGCTTCAAAAGAATTCTCTAGCCTTTCAAGGTATGTCTTTTTTGTTTGAAGGGTTTTTTTTGACGTTTCAATTTGCTGCTCCAACAGAGAAATAGATGTATTTGCACTTTCAAGTTCAGCTTCCAGCTGCTTTTTACGGATTATTTCATCATTATGATTTAAAGAGAATATGGTATCTCCTTCAGCAAGACTATCACCTGCCTGGTGAAAAACATTTTCCACTATACCGCTAATCTCGGTAGATATATCTGTTATTTCATTCAGGGAACCTATTCTTCCGTAACCCGAAATTACTTCAACAGAGTCTGGATTGACTGTATTTTTAACACTTTCGGTATTGGTTTTATTCTTGCAGGAATAGATTAAAGAAATAATAATAAGCACCAAATACTTATTATTATTCATTTTTTTCCATTTGAATTTTCCCATCAGTAACTTCAATAATTTTATCTGCATAATCTTCCAGACGTTTATCGTGTGAAACAACAAGTATTGATTTGCCTCTATCAGCGGATTTTCTCAATTCATTCATAACTGTTTTCAAAGAATCGCCGTCCAGAGATGCTGTAGGCTCATCACATAAGAGAATTGACGGATTGGTTACCAGGGCACGGGCTACTCCAATTCTTTGCTGTTCGCCTCCCGACAGTTCGTCAGGAAATGCATATTTCTTTTTCCCTAGACCCATACTGTCAATTATTTCTTCGGCCATTTTTTTTGATTTGTCAGGATCATTATTTAATAGCCAGACTGGAAAAGAAACGTTTTCAAGAATTTTCAAGGGTTTTATAAGGTTAATATTTTGGAACACAAAACCAATATTATGAAGACGCATGGTGGTTCTTTCATTTTCAGACATTTGTGTGATATTCTTTCCCTTTATTTCAACTTTACCTGAAGTAGGCATCACAATTCCCCCGAGAATTAATAGCAGGGTAGTTTTACCCGAACCGGAGGGCCCGATAATCAGAATTAATTCACCTTTTTTTATCTCGATACTTGTTTCCTTCAACGCTGTAATTTCAGTTACACCGCTAGGGTATTTTTTTACAACTTTCTCTATTTTAGCAATTATTTCCATCAAACAGATTGTTCCGGAAGTTTATAATGAAAATAATATGCCAATTTATCGACAAATTTATTAAATCAGGTAATATTCATAAAAACAGATAGTTATGGGAGGGGGTGCGGGAATGTAATAAAAATAAAATGGGGAAAAGTTCTACACTTCTTTTTTTGAAATCATCATTTCACGCGGTTAGGGTTTTTCTTTAAGAAATCTTCCCACCCCCGGTACGAATTTGAAGTTTTTATAGCTTTATCCTGATAAAAATGACACATTGCTGCAGCAAGTCCGTCTGTAGCATCCATGTCGTCAGGAATCTCGCTGATCTTAAGCATCCGGCTCAGGATAGAGGCGACCTGTTCCTTTGAAGCGCCTCCCTGACCGGTAATGGCCATTTTTATTTTCCGGGGAGCGTATTCAAATATAGGTATTTTGCGGGATAGAGCCGCAGATATTGCTACACCCTGCGCCCTTCCGAGTTTTAACATGCTTTGAACATTTTTCCCGAAAAATGGAGCTTCGATGGAGAGTTCATCTGGATTATACTTATCGATGAGTGCAAGTGTCTCCTGGAATATTTTCTCAAGTTTAAGATAAGGATCTGAAATTCCCGAAAGCCTGATGTTTCCCATAGAAATCATAGCGGCCTTTTTGTCTTTTATGCCGATCACACCGAAACCCATAATATTTGTTCCGGGGTCTATCCCTAATATGATCCTATCGGTATCAATCATTTCTGAATCTTCTGAATCTTCTGAATCTGGTTTTCTGCACCAGGATGCCTGCTACAACCAGGATCAATCCGTAAAAGGTAGTAAAGTGGATGTATTCACCAAGTATGTAGTGAATAAAGATAAGTGATATAAAGGGAAATATAAAAACCAGATTGCTAATTTTATCGGTTGTTTTTGAAAGCTGAAGCGCTTTCATCCAGAAAAGAAATGCCAGGCCCATCTCGAAGAGACCAATATAAATATCCAGTAAATATTCGCGGAGAGTGGAGGGGAAAGATGTTCCGGTGATTAACAGGAAAAGAATTAAATAGATGCTGGAAAAGAAAAAATTCAAAAAAAGTTTGACACTTTCATTTCTTTTGTCCCTCATATTGAGGATCCAGTAAAATGACCAGATTACAGAGGTGCTTACTGCCAGTACCATAAATGGGAATTGTTCCTTTTGGAAACCTGCACCTACACCCTGGGAAGACACCAGGATTATTCCGCCAAAGCTTATGACCAGGGCAAGAATACTTTTCAGCCTGATTCTTTGGCCCAAAAGGGGAATGGATATCAGCACCAGTACAATTGGCCATATCATATTCAGAGGTTGGGCAACCTGTGCCGGAAGGTTATCATAGGCTTTGAAAAGTATGAGGTAGTAAAGAAAGGGGTTTATTAGTCCGAGGAGTGCCGAGTAGAAAAGTTGCCGGGGGCGGGAATTCAGAATTCCTGAGGATTGCCCTGAGAACAAGAGATAAAAAAACAGAAAAACAGTACTGGTCAGGCTTGCGATCATCAAAACCTGCAAACCTGACTGTGTCTCCAGGGCCAGCTTAAATGCCGTAGCAACCGTGGACCAGAATAAAATAGTGATGCCGGCAAAAAGGTATGCTTTATTCTGATCTTTCATCATTGACTAGATCATTTCAAAACCGGTATATTCCCTAAGTATCCGGGGGATTGCAATTCCTTCCCGGGTCTGATTATTTTCCAGAAGGGCTGCAACAATGCGGGGTAAGGCAAGTGCCGATCCATTCAGGGTATGGGCAATGCGTGTTTTGTTTGTTTCTTTATCCCGGAATCTTAGTTTTAATCGATTTGCCTGATAAGCTTCAAAATTTGATACAGAGCTTACCTCCAGCCATTTTTTCTGCGCAGCGGAGTAGACTTCAAAATCGTAGGTTAGAGCCGAGGTGAAACTGATATCCCCTCCGCAAAGCTTGAGTATTCTGTATGGAAGACCAAGTTTTTTAATGAGGTTTTCCACGTGGTTAACCATTTCTTCAAGTGCTTCGTAGGATTCATCGGGATGACATATCTGTACAATTTCCACTTTGTCAAACTGATGGAGCCGGTTGAGTCCCCGTACATCTTTACCATAACTTCCGGCTTCTCTGCGAAAACAAGGAGTGTAGGCTGTACATTTGAGAGGCAGCTCCTTTTCTGTAAGAATTACATCACGGTAAATATTTGTTAACGGCACCTCCGCGGTAGGTATCAGATAGAGATTATCGAGACCTACATGATACATTTGCCCTTCTTTATCGGGAAGCTGGCCCGTTCCGAATCCGGAATCTTCATTGACCAATATGGGAGGAAGAAATTCCCGGTATCCGGCTCTGTCATTCTCATCAAGGAAAAAGTTTATCAGTGCGCGCTGCAGTTTTGCCCCTTTAGCTTTATAAAGCGGGAAACCTGATCCTGTGATTTTATTTCCCAGGTCAAAATCAATGATATCGTACTTTTTACTGAGTTCCCAGTGGGGAAGGGCCTGATCATCAAGTTCGGTGATATCTCCATAAGATCTGACAATTTCGTTATCTTCTTCCGAGTTCCCTGCAGGAACCGATTCGTGTGGCAGATTGGGAATTTGCACAAGAAGCTGGTTCAGGTCCTCCTGAATGGCAACCTGCTCATTCTGAAATTTTTTGATATTTTCCTTCAGAAGAGTTGTTTTTTCTCTTGCCTTCTCAGCTTCATCTTTTTTACCCTCTTTAAAGAGTTTGCCAATATCGCGGGATATACTATTCAATTCCGCCTGTTGATTGTCGGCTTCCACCTGAAGTTTTCTTCTTCTTTCGTCCTTACTGATCACATCGTCTATGAGGCTGGTCTGACTGAAGTTTTTCTTCCCTAATCGTTCGATAACCAGGTCTTTGTTTTCACGAATAAAACTGAGGCTTAACATTTAGATCTTATCTTAAGTTTATAAAAAAATCTCCTGAAAACTGAACACAAAGTTAACAGTTTAAAGGAGATTTATAATAAGGTGAATTATTTCT
Source organism: uncultured Bacteroidaceae bacterium (assembly GCA_964426915.1). Taxonomy (GTDB): domain Bacteria; phylum Bacteroidota; class Bacteroidia; order Bacteroidales; genus CAYRTD01. Next base: position 11,722 of record CAYRTD010000101.1, read on the forward strand.
TTTTATTCCGCTGCAGGGACAATATTAACAAAAGATTTGTCGTCTTTTTTTCTTTTAAATTCCACTTTCCCATCAATGAGAGCAAAAAGTGAATGATCTTTACCTATTCCTACGTTTTTTCCGGGATGATGCTGCGTACCCCGCTGACGTACGATAATGTTTCCTGCTCTGGCTGTTTGTCCGCCAAAAAGCTTAACACCAAGTCGTTTGCTTTCCGATTCGCGACCGTTTCTTGAACTACCAGCTCCTTTTTTATGTGCCATTTTGTATATTTTTTTATTATAATCCAGTCAAATTTTTTATTCTTCTTTTTTATCTTCTTTCTTATCAGCAGCCTTCTTGGTTGCGGTTGCTTTTTTAGTTGAAGATTTAGACGCAGTTTTTGTTTTCTTTTCTGCTTTTTTTCCGGTATCCGCACTTTTAGTTCCTGTTGCTTTTTTAGCGGCAGGTTTTTTTGTTTCTGCCTTTTTGGCTGTTGATTTTTTGGCTGTTGTTTTCTTTTCTGCTGCTGAAGTATCTTTTGATTTGGTCTTTACTTCCGATTTCTTTTCAGATTTGGAAGGTGTTTCTTCCTTTTTCGCCTCTGAAGTAGTTGTTTTCTTTTCTGAAGCTTTAGCTTCTTCTTTTTTCTCTGCAGTTTTTGGTTTTGCTCCTGTTTCGATAATACTTTCGATCAGGATCTGGGTCATCAACTGCCTGTGACCATTTTTCTTTTTATAACCTTTCCTGCGTTTTTTCTTGAAAACAATTACTTTATCCCCTTTTACATGTTCGAGGATTTTAGCGGTTACCATTGCGCCTGAAATCAGAGGAGCACCAACGGTTATGTTTTTTTCATTATCAATCAGCAATACCTGGTCGAGCTCAACACTTGAGCCTTCTTTACCATCAAGTCTGTGAACAAAAACTTTTTTGTCCTTTTCAACTTTAAACTGCTGTCCTGCAATATCAACAATCGCGTACATTACAATATTTATTTAATTCTTTTACAAACGGAGTGCAAAAATATAAAAGTTATATTGATTAACAAACATTTAGTCTTCATTATTATCAAAAAAACTTCAAAACATGATTTTTTTCTCGTTTCAGAGGCCCTAAGGAGTTTTTTTTCATAATTTAATTTGACTGACTGGCATGTCTGGTTTTGTTATTTCTGCTTCGAAGGATTTATAAATTTGTCTTTTCATAATATCTACTATAGCTGGATAAACAATGTCTTTTTTCCGGCATACCATCGGCAGGAATGCAAGGAGCTAATTCGTAAAAATCTTATCATTGAATTTTCTGTAGTTCTATAATATTTATTGAACTCAGGCATTTTCCTTAATTATCCTGGAGGGGGTTGTAAGGACCAGATAAACAAGAGCATGCATTTATGCCAGGATTATGTCAGATCAATTTTATTATAAAACATTAAATGCCTGAAAAATATTGTACCAAGTATTTCATTATATTTGTGTGATTCATACATTTTATAAAATGCTCAGAATTCTGGTTTTATGATTAAATTAAATGTACTGGGAATATCATATAGTCAAACTCAATCGGGTGCTTACGCTTTGATTCTTACTGAAGAAGAAGGTGACAGGAGGATTCCGATCATTGTAGGAGGGTTTGAAGCACAAGCGATCGCTATAGAGCTTGAAGGATTAAAGCCTCCGCGTCCACTCACCCATGATCTGTTTATGAGCTTTGCAAAGGTTTACGGGATTGCAATAAAAGAGGTAGTTATCTACAAGCTGGAGGAAGGTGTATTTTATGCACAACTACTATGCGATAACGGGGGGGAGAAAATTACTCTGGATGCCCGGACTTCCGACGCAATTGCTCTTGCTCTCCGGTTTAAATGCCCTATATACACAACGGAGGAGATTATTTCCAAAGCAGGGATTGTTCTTGATTTTGATAAGGAATCCCCGGAATCTCCGGAAAACATGTCGGAAAAACCCCCAACCGGAGATTTTAAGGAAACACCAACGACTGGAAAAGAAGATTACAGTTCCCTTTCTGTTTCTGAACTGAAGAAAATGATGGGTGAAGCTGTAAAGAATGAGAATTACGAGAAAGCATCGGCGCTAAAAAATGAAATAGAAAAGAGAACTAAAAAATGATCTGATGAGAATTCGATTTTTCTCCTTACTTCGGGGGCAATTATTAGTTTCTGTTTTATTTTTGCTGATATTTAACATAGATCTGAAGGCCCAGGCTGCCTTTGATAAGATCCCGCCGGCTCAGGATTCCATTAATCGTATTGACTCTCTTGTTACAGAAGAAAGGACTGCTGACGAAGAAGCTGCAATAAATTTCTCTCCCATTGATAATAAAGATGTTAACAAGGAGAATTTAATACCTATAGGAGGTGAATTCCGTTTTGATTTCACCGATCTTTTGCGAGGTTTACTTGGAATATTTGTACTCTTATTTATTGCTTTTCTACTAAGTGAGAATAGAAAATCTATTTCCTGGAGAGTTGTGGGAATAGGTCTGCTTATACAAATTCTCCTTGCCATAGGCATATTACAGGTTCCGTTCATCAAAATGTTTTTTGAATACGGAGGTAAGATGTTTGTAAAGATCCTCGACTTTACCGATGCGGGTTCTCAATTTCTTTTCCGGGCAATGGATACCCAGGTAATAGAACAACCCCTTAGGACTTTTGCTTTTACAATTTTACCCACTATTATATTCTTTTCAGCCCTGACATCGGTATTGTTTTATTTCGGAATAATACAGAAAATAGTTTGGGGACTGGCATGGGTAATGACCAAACTTCTGAAGCTTTCCGGAGCAGAGTCTCTTTCTGTAGCGGGGAACATTTTCCTGGGGCAAACTGAATCTCCTCTGATGATCAAGGCCTACCTCGAAAAAATGAACAGATCAGAAATGCTGCTGGTAATGTCGGGAGGGATGGCAACAATGGCCGGTGGAGTGCTGGCTCTTTACATAAATTTTCTTGGTGGAAATGATCCTGTTCAAAAGCTTGAATTTGCAAGGCATTTGCTTGCTGCTTCAGTTATGGCTGCCCCTGGAGTAGTTGTCATCTCTAAAATACTTGTGCCCCAAACCCGGGCTATTGACACAGAAGTAAAAGTGAGCCAGGGCCGGATTGGACAAAATGTGCTCGATTCCATAAATAACGGAACCTATGAAGGGCTTAAACTGGCAGTTAACGTTGCAGCTATGCTTCTGGTTTTCCTGGCTTTTATTGCCATGGCTAATTATATTTTCTTAAAAATCGGGCAGTGGACAAACCTGAATGAATGGGTTGAAACAATATCTTCCGGAAGATATGATGAACTAAGTCTCCAGTTTATGCTGGGGTATCTGCTGTCTCCCATCATGTGGCTTCTTGGTGTGCCGGCACAGGACATTACCCTGGTCGGATCGCTGCTTGGTGAAAAAATTATCATGACAGAACTGGTCGGATACATTAGTCTGGCTGAACTCAAAGGAGCAGGGGCCTTTAGTGATCCAAAATCAATTATTATGTCAACCTATGTTTTGTGCGGATTTGCTAATTTTGCATCAGTTGGTATACAGATTGGGGGTATTGGAGCACTTGCTCCCGGAAAAAAAGTTTTACTTGCTGAATTTGGTATGAAATCCCTGCTTGCCGGTACACTTGCTTCGCTGCTTTCTGCTACTATTGTAGGAATAATATTAGCTTAGTGTCTGTCCATAATGTCCGATATCTGCGTTATGCTCGCCGGAAAAATGCTCATTTACAAGAGTAAACTCCGCTTTTTCCGGCTTCGCAAGCCTTGATCTCGAACATTATGATCC
>CAYRTD010000102.1:0-6482 GCA_964426915.1 uncultured Bacteroidaceae bacterium
TGTCATTTCTGCTTGTCATTCAATTGAAGAACTCGTCATTAAAAGAAATTCGGTTATGGTCGGTCCCTGCGTTCACTGCACTTGTATTCCGTGTTTGAATTACGGGACGTAAGTCTCAAGTACCCTGGCTTCCCCATCAGGCAAAAGTATAATATTCTTTAATTCTGCAGGAATAAGTATGCTTTCACCTTTTTTTATACTTGTTTTCTGATTTTCTGCACTTATGATATTAACCCTTCCCTCCACACAGAGGTAAACGATAAAGGAATCAACCAAATGAAAATCCTTTTCAACAGCTTTGTTAAAATGAATCAGGTTTGTTGAGAAATATTGACATTCTCCGATACTGACCGATTTATTCAGGATTTTTTTATAATCTGTCCTGTAATCTGTTTGTGATTCAAAGTTGATTACATCCAGGGCAAGCTCCGTATGAAGGTCGCGTGCTTTTCCTTCTGAATCCCTTCTGTCCCAGTCATATATTCTGTAGGTAACATCTGAAGACTGCTGGATTTCTGCCAGGAGTATACCCGAACCAATTGCGTGAACCCTTCCCGCAGGCATGAAAAAAACATCTCCGGGATTTGCTTTTTCATAATTCAAAATATCTTTTAATTCCCCTGAATTTAACGCAGAAATATAGTCTTCCTTTTTTAACTCCCTGTTGAATCCTGATATAAGCTCTGCTCCGGGATCAGATTCAATAATATACCACATTTCTGTTTTGCCAAAGGAATTATGTCTTTCTCTGGCTTTTTCATCTTCCGGGTGAACCTGTATGCTGAGGTCATCATTTGCATCAATGAATTTTATCAACAAGGGAAATTCCAGTCCGAATTTTTCATAAACTTTATCACCTACAAGGTCGCCCATATAGATTTCTATGAGTTCCTGCAGATCATTGCCTGCAAGAAATCCTTCTGCCACCACCGATATGTTGTCTTTTACGGTGGATATCTCCCAGCATTCACCAGCACTATTACCTGCTTCTTTTTTATCCAGAACATTTTTCAGTCTCTCCCCGCCCCATATTTTGTCTTTTAATATAGGCTTGAATTTGAGAGGATATAATTTGTTCATTTAATTATCGATTTAATTAGATTCTGTCAATAAAGTCGAGTGTTTGTTCCGATAGCTATCGGAACATAATGTTCGGGATCAGTTCGGCTAAATGATTTTGAAACTCAAAATCATAGTCTCACTGAGTAAATCGGACATTATATGGACAAACACTAATTTGTGTAACTATTAGAATTCATAATCAACAACAGCGATATCTCTTTCGTGTTGATTCAGGAAATCAATAAGGGCAAGATGTTCGGGATGAGTTCTGTAAACATCAAGATCTTCATTGGAAATGAATTCGCTGACAAGAGCAATATCGTAAGCTGTTTCACGGTCACTAAAATTTATACCAGCTTCAATGTGCTGAATAACAGATATTTTTTGCCCCAGGTCTTCAATGCGGTTCTTAAATTCATGCAAAAATACATTTTTATCTTTAAGTCCCGGAAACCGAAAAAATACTACATGCTTGATCATATCTATTTCTATTAAAGATTATTACAGGGAAAATATCTTAGTCCTCACAAAGGTAGTTTATTCTGTTCATACTTAAAAGAATTGAATAAGCTGAAAATAATGGTATTTTTGTCATTCGAAACTACAAAGCTTTTTAAAGGTGAGTTTCTACGCGGTTTTTTCCGGAGAGAATATGTGTAATAAATAAAAGGCAGACAATTAAAAAATTACCGATCCTGTTAAAATAAATTTGTAAGATGTTCATTATCGGAATTGCCGGTGGAACCGGATGTGGTAAAACGACTGTTGTAAAAAAAATAATCAGGAATTTCCCTGAAAAGCAGGTAACCTTGTTACCTCAGGATTCTTATTATAAGGATAATAGTCACTTGCCACCGGAAGAACGGCAAAAAGTTAATTTTGATCATCCGGATTCACTGGAATTTGATCTTTTGATCAATCATTTACAAAAACTGAAATCAGGAAAATCCATAAACCAACCCGTATATTCTTACCTTAGCTGTACCCGGAGGGATGAAACCATATTAGTGGAACCTCGAAAGGTAATAATCGTTGAGGGCATACTTATCTTTACTCAGCCCCGGCTTAGGGATTTATTTGATATAAAGGTATATGTCGACGCCGAAGCTGATGATCGTCTGAGCAGGGTTATACAAAGGGATATGGCCGAAAGGGGAAGGGTAATTCAACAGGTGTTGGAGAGATATTATAAAACGGTCAAGCCCATGCATGCTCAGTTCATCGAGCCTACAAAACGTTTTGCCGATATTATTGTACCCCAGGGTGGAAATAATACCGTAGCTATAAATGTACTTACCACTATTGTAAAGGAAAGATTAGGGCTGCAGTGAAGTTGCAGTGAGGTTTGCTAAATTGTGAATAAAAATTCTTGTCATGCTTGATCAAATTTTACCCGAAAATCTGTTATTCCTTGATATTGAAACTGTGCCTGATCATTCCGGTTACGATGAATTACCGGAAAAGATGAAATATCTGTGGGATAAAAAAGCTAAATTCATTGGAGAAGAAGGCCAGGATTCTACGGAAGTATATGGAAGGGCCGGAATTTATGCAGAATTTGGTAAAATCATCTGCATATCGGTCGGTCTGGTTTTTCCAAACGGACAAAAATATGCTGCAAGGATCAAATCCTTTGCTGATGATGATGAAAAGAAAATCCTTATTGATTTCAGTGCTTTGCTGAAGAATTATTCTGTTAAAAAGGATTTCACTTTGTGTGCCCATAATGGTAAGGAGTTCGACTTTCCTTATATTGCCAGGAGAATGCTTATCAATGGGCTTCCCCTTCCTCCGATTCTTGATATTGCAGGGAAGAAGCCCTGGGAGGTCAGGTTTGTAGATACACTTGAATTATGGAAATTCGGTGATTTTAAAAGTTTTACATCGCTGGAGCTTCTTGCAGCCGTTTTCGGGATACCCACTCCGAAAGATGACATCGACGGATCAATGGTAGCTTCTGTTTATTATAAGGAAAAAGATCTGGATCGTATTGTAAGATACTGCGAAAAAGATGTGCTGACTATTATCCGCTTATTGATGAAATTCAAGTGTATGGGAATGATTTCTGATGAGGATGTGGAATATGTCAAATAACTCAGACAGCCAGAAAATACCTGAGGTTCTTTAATAAGAGTTCCGGTTGTTCTGCATGGAGCCAGTGACCTGAATTAGGTATTGTTACAATCTCTGCGACCGGAAATATCTTTTTGATAACAGGAAAATCGGGATCACTGATATAATCAGAATTTTCTCCCCTGATAAACAGCACCGGAAAACCCTTTATTCCTTTTCCGTTGTTTACTTTTTCAGCATTCAGTCCATCCATAATATGGGGAAGAGATTTTTTCAGTGTTTCAAGGTTTAGTTTCCAGCAAAAACTTTCCTGATCTTTTCGTTTAACATTTTTCAGGAGAAATTGCCTGATGCGTTGAGATTTCACGGATTGTGCGAGCATCATGTCAATATCCATTCTGTTTTCCGCCCTTGAAAAATCCACCTCCTGTAGTGCTTCGATGAGATTTTCATGGTCGACTTTATGAGGTACAGGCTGCTCTGGGTCTTTATATGATCGGGGTGAAATATCAACAACAATTAAGTTTTCCACTTTTTCGGGATGATCAACTGCAAAGAACATGGCAACTTTTCCTCCCATCGAATGTCCAAGCAGGGTAGCTTTTTCGATGGACTGCTGTTTCATAAATCCGTTAAGGTCATCCTTTAAAAGTTCATAATTATGATTATCGGTATGTGGAGAAGCTCCGTGATTACGCTGATCCGGTACATAAACCTCAAAATGATCAGCAAGTTCCCTGGCAATGCTAACCCAGTTGTCGGATGCACCGTACAGACCATGCAGGATTATCAAAGCCGGTCCTTCTCCATATTTTCTAAAATTAAGTTTCATAGAATTTAACGAAGTTTATCAAGATACATTTGAATTGTATTTTTGAGCCCGTAATACAATGAATCGGCGATTAAGGCATGTCCGATAGAAACCTCCAGAAGTCCGGGTACGTTTTGACTGAAATATTTCAGGTTCTCCAGGTTAAGATCGTGACCTGCATTTAGTCCCAGATTCAGTTTAATGGCGAATTCTGCAGCCTCAACAAATTTATTTACAGCCGATTCGGGGTCGATAGGATAATTCCTAGCATAGGGTTCAGTGTAAAGTTCAATTCTGTCCGTTCCTGTGGCGGAAGCTCCTTTGATCATTTTCAGATCTGTCCCGCAGAAAATGGAAGTGCGGATATGATGAGATTTCAACTCCTTAATTACCCCAATCAGGAAATTTCTATTATTGATTGTATCCCATCCTTCCGAGGAGGTGATGGCATCGGGAGGGTCGGGTACAAGTGTTACCTGTTCGGGCATAACTTCCTTAACGAGACGAAGAAATTCCGGAGAGGGGTAACCCTCAATATTGAATTCAGTAGTGATATGTGGTTTGATATCTTTAACATCCTGATATCTGATATGTCGTTCATCAGGTCTTGGATGCACGGTAATGCCTTCCGCCCCGAATTCCTGGCAGTTGATGGCGGCCTGAAGTACGTTCGGAATATTTCCTCCTCGTGAATTCCGGAGTGTTGCAATTTTATTTATATTTACACTTAATCTTGTCACGGTACTTTTTTTATGCCTGTAAAGTTAGAGTTTTAAACTGAAAATAGGTAGAATATGTTAGCGAAAGATTTGATGTCGGATGTAGTACCAGCTCTGAAAACTTCTGATACCGGAGTTCAGGCTTTGTCATGGATGGATATTTTCAGGATATCACATCTTCCTATTGTTAATGAAAGGGATTTTCTCGGACTCATTTCCGATAAGGATATTTATAATCTTAATATGGCGGATGAGCCGATAGGAAATCATAACCTTTCGTTGTTTAGTCCTTTTGTATATGAAGATCAACATATTTATGAGGTTATCGAAATTGCATCAAGGCTTAAGCTTACCATTATTCCGGTTCTCGATAAATCGAAACATTTTAAAGGGCTTATCACCTTAACCGATCTGGTCAGGGTGTTTGCCGATCTGAGTGCTTTAAAGCATCCTGGTGGTATCCTGGTGTTAGAAGTTAATCAGAATGATTATTCCCTCAATGAAATTTCCCAGATCGTTGAAGGAAACGATGCAAAAATACTCAGCCTGTATATTTCAACTTCAGATGCCACAACAAGAATGACTGTAACATTAAAAATTAACCGAAATGATCTGAGTTCAATTATCAGAACCTTTGAAAGGTATGAGTATAATATTGTTGCTTCTTATCTGAAAGATGATGAAGAAGAGAAGCTGCTTGAAGAGAGATATGATTTATTTATGCGATATTTAAATATGTAAATTCAAAGGAGATGAAAATTGCCCTTTATGGCAAAGCTTTTAGTAAAAGTTTTAATGAAAGTATAGGTTTATTGATTGAGAAACTGGAAGAGGCGGATACAGAGATACTAATTCACGAGAAGTTTGCTTCTTTCCTGATCAATAAAGCTGGCATACAGCCCAATGGGTACAAAGAATTTAATAAAGCCTCCGGACTCCCCGGAGATACGGACTTTCTTTTTTCTCTTGGTGGTGACGGAACTTTTTTGAATACGGTTGGGTACGTTATGAATAACTCAATACCGGTATTGGGAATAAATACCGGACGATTGGGATTTCTGGCTAATATTTCAAAGGAGGAAATCCCAGAGGCAATAAAACTTTTGTTCTCAGGGGAATATTCGCTTGAAGACCGCTCACTCATACGCCTGAAAACCAATGACGGTCCGTTGGATGAACTGAGTATTGCCCTGAATGAGATCACTATTCACAAGCAGGATGCTTCCATGATCACCATTTACACCGAACTGGACGGTGAATATCTTAACTCTTATTGGGCAGACGGATTGATAATTTCTACCCCTACAGGATCCACAGCCTATTCTATGAGTGTAGGGGGGCCAATCACCCTTCCCGAATCAAGAAATTTTATAATTTCTCCCGTTTCTCCGCACAATCTGACAGTCCGTCCTCTGGTCATACCAGACAGCAAAGTAATAAAGCTCAGGGTGAAGTCGCGTAGTACAAGTTATCTCATTACCATGGATTCCCGCTCATATAAAGTGAAAGCAGATATTGAACTTATCATTGACAGATCTCCTTATTGTTTGAAAATGGTAAAGTTTCCTTCTAACAGTTTTTACAGTACTTTGAGGAATAAACTGATGTGGGGGGTGGATAGGAGGAATTAGGTCAGGCGGTTGTGGTGTTTGTTTTTAATTGGGTTATTTATGTTTGAGGGGGTCTTTTTTTCTTAATCAGCTTGGGTGGAGTTTTGCAGTTTTGCAGTTTTGCAGTTTGTTTTAATTGGGTTATTTATGTTTGAGGGGGTCTTTTTTCCTTAATCAGCTTGGGTAGAGTTTTGCAGTTTTGCAGTT
>CAYRTD010000102.1:6582-15453 GCA_964426915.1 uncultured Bacteroidaceae bacterium
TGAGGGGGTCTTTTTTCCTTAATCAGCTTGGGTAGAGTTTTGCAGTTTTGCAGTTATGCAGTTGTGCAGTTTGTTTTTAATTGGGTTATTTGGGTTTGATGATGTATGATATAAGTTATGCAGTTATTCAGTTATGTGGTTTTTTTACAGTGTCGTCTTGAGTGAGATCTGAGATGCAACTCCCCAACTCCCCAACTCCCCAACTGCATAACTACCCAACAGCATAACCTCTTCTCCTCTTTTTCGTATAAAACCTGAAATAACACCTGGGAAGGTTAAATTTCCTTAAAATTATAAACTAGTGGCTCATGTACTGTTATTATTTTTAATAAATTTATATCTTTGAAACTGAAAAGATTTTTTGGAATGAAGAAAACAGCTGGTCTATTTCTTGTATTGGTTTTCTTATCATTCTCTGTTTCTGTCGAGGCGCAACGGTGGAAGCTGAGAAGATATGAAGCCAGTTTTGGTATTGCTGCAACAAATTTTTACAGTGATGTGGGTAAATCCATTACTGACCAGAATTTGTTAAACAGCTTCAAAACGGTTCAACTGCAGACGACAAGGCCTGGCTTTGTATTCGACGTCCGATATAAATTAGCAGGAGACATGGCCGTTAAATTAAATTTTGCCTATGGATTTCTTCATGGCAAGGATGCCGGAAATCTTGATGCAAGGGAATATGTGATGTCTACCACAATATTTGAGCCCTCTTTGCTGTTTGAATATTACCTGTTGCCTGAAGGAAGATCTATGTCGTCTGCTGCACTTTTCAACAGGCGGGGTATGGTTAATAATTATTCCAGGTTTTATATTTATTTATTTGGTGGAGCTGGAGGAGCTTATTATAATGCAAAGGCTAAGGAAAATATTGAATTCGATCCCCGATTTACTGCCGCTTCAGGTTTTGTACCTGTTTTTCCGGCAGGGGCAGGCGTTAAATATTCTATTGATGCACAATGGTCAATTGGATTTGAATACGGAAGAAGGTTTACCTTAACGGACAACTTAGATGGAATTACAACCGAATTTTCACAAAATAATGATATTTACGATTTCGCAGTCTTTAAAGCAATTTACAAGGTCAGAACCGATCGGAGAGGGCGTCCTCTCCTCAGGTACGGTTATGGCTACCGCAGAAGATAAATCATCCTCTTCATTTTTGTTATATAGTTTATCATTCATATTATTTTTTCTTTTTCTTTCAACAACGTCAGGCTTTTCCCAAAGAAAAGCGGATATCGGGATCTTTGCCGGGACTTCCTATTATATGGGAGATCTGAATCCTCAACGTCATTTTTATTCACCTGGAATTGCTGTAGGACCTATATACAGGTACAATTTTCATATGAGAAGTGCAGTCCGTTTAAGTGGGATTTATCATAGTCTGAAAGGAGCTGACCCGGATTTTCATAATGGGTCGGGAGCTGAATTTTCCGGAGACTTTATTGATCTTGCCGCAACTTACGAGTTTAACTTTTTGCCCTATAAATCTTCCAATACCCGAAAATACAGGTATTCATTATATACTGCCGCAGGAATAGGATATCATCTTCTTCTAAACGGCGACCCCGGTACCGAGGAACCCATGTCCAACCATTTTACACTGCCTTTTTCGATTGGATTTAAGGTCAATGCAGGCAGGAAACTTAGTGCAGGGGTAGAATGGTCCCCTCGCAAGACGTTCACAGACAGAAGTATAGACGGTGTTCGGAATATCGGCGAAGAAGAATCTAATTTACATTTGTTTGGTAACAATGACTGGTATACTTTTGCAGGAGTTTTTATTACCTACAAAATATTTAATTATAGGGAAGATTGTCCAACCTATGATTAGTAATTTATTATTATGGCGACAAAGGATTGTGTGAATAAAGATAAGCTGCCTCTACATGTTGCGATCATCATGGATGGAAATGGCAGATGGGCCCAAAAACAGGGTAATCAACGAATATTCGGGCACCATAACGGAGTTACGGCTGTGAGAGATACGGTGGAAGCTGCAGCGGAACTTGGTGTCGGTTATCTGACTCTCTATGCATTTTCCACTGAGAATTGGAACCGGCCCCGGGAGGAGATAGAAGCCTTAATGATGCTGTTGGTTCAGACGATTAAAAATGAAATGGAAACCTTGAATAAAAATAATGTTAAGTTACATGCTATAGGCGATCTGAAGAGCCTGCCGGAACCGGTAAGGCTTGAATTGGAAATGGCAATCGAAGATACCCGTCAGAATTCGGGTCTCAATTTAATACTCGCTTTAAGTTATAGTGGGAGATGGGAGATTCTGGATGCTCTGCGGAGAATTGGAGAGGATCTTAAAAATAAAAAGCTGGAGCATGATGAGCTGAGTTGTGATACTTTTGTGAATTATCTTCATACAGCAAATTTTCCCGATCCTGAGTTGTTGATCAGGACCAGTGGGGAATACAGGCTAAGTAATTTCCTGCTCTGGCAGCTCGCATATACAGAATTGTATTTTACCGAAGTATTATGGCCCGATTTTCGCAAAGAAAATTTCTATGATGCTATTGTTGATTATCAAAAACGAGAAAGAAGATTTGGAAAAATCAGTGACCAGGTCAAGAGTCAATCAGTTAATTAAATTTGAAATGATCAGGAAGTTATCCCTATTTATTATTACCCTAGTATTATTTTTACCATTCAGCATTTTTGCACAAGAACCCGATACCCGCCTAAAGGTAATTGATTATTCTGTGCCCAAAGCATACGAGATTGCGGACATTACTGTTTCCGGAGTTGAAGATGTATACCAGGAAGAGGTGCTTATTAGTTTGTCAGGATTGAAAACCGGAAAAACAATTACTGTGCCCGGGGATGATATCACTGATGTTATAGAGAAATTCTGGAGCCAGGGGCTTTTCGAGGATGTGAAGATCACAGCTACCAAAATCGAGAGTGGGAAGATTTGGCTGGATATTTATTTACAGGCGCGTCCCAGATTATCGGGCTTTCTTATAAATGGTATCAGTAAATCTGAAACACAGGATCTGCTTGAAAAACTGAATATAAGAAACGGAAGTCAGTTAACCGATGATGTATTGAACAATATACAGCGAATCGTTAAGGAGCATTTTATTGAAAAAGGTTTTCTGAATACAGAGATCGATTTCACACAACAACCCGATTCGTCTCGTGTAAACATGGTAAAACTATCTGTTGATATCCATAAGAATGAAAGGATTAAGATTGAGGATATTGTTTTTCACGGTAATGAGGTCTTTCCTGATAAGAAACTCAGGCGGGTTATGAAGAACACCAAGAAGAAAAACTGGAACATATTTAAAACTTCCAAACTGATAAAGGACGATTTTGAAGAGGATAAGAGGAGTCTTGTAGAATTTTATAATGAGAATGGTTACCGTGATGCCACTGTTGTCGAAGATTCTGTTACCATATACAGTGATAAACGGGTTAAACTTCACATAACCATAGAAGAAGGTTCAAGATATTATTTCGGTGATATTGAGTGGGTTGGGAACACTATTTACCCTGGTGATTATCTTAGCAATGTTCTGGGTATAGAAAAGGGCAATATATTTGACCAGACCGTGCTTGATGAACGACTTTTTATGGATGAAGATGCTGTGAATTCCCTTTATCTCGATAATGGTTATTTGTTCTTTCAGCTAGACCCTGTTGAAGTCAATGTGGATAACGATACCATTGATTTTGAAATGCGTATTTATGAGGGTAAGCAGGCCACTATTAATAAGATTATCATTGAAGGGAACACCAAAACCAATGAGCATGTAATAAGACGTGAACTGAGAACTAATCCCGGAGATCTTTTCAGCAAACAGGACATTATCCGTACAGTAAGGGAACTTGCCCAACTGGGGCATTTCGATCCTGAGCAGATCAATCCCGAACCCATTCCGAATCAGTCTGAGGGTACAGTTGATCTTAAGTATTCATTGGTTGAAAAAGCCAACGACCAACTTGAAGTATCCGGAGGATGGGGCATGGGAATGCTTGTAGGAACCATCGGATTAAGATTCAGTAACTTCTCCATAAGGAATTTATTTAATCTGAAAATGTGGAGGCCCGTTCCGTCAGGCGATGGTCAGACCCTGAGTGTTCGCGCACAGTCGAACGGAAGGTTCTATCAATCCTATAACCTTTCTTTTGTTGAACCATGGCTGGGCGGTAAAAAACGGAATTCCTTCTCAGTATCTCTATACCATACGAAGATCAGTACCCCTTCAGGAGGATATTATTCCTTCGACTTTGATTCCGATCAGTGGATGAAGATCACAGGAGCCTCTGTCGGGCTTGGAAGAAGACTGAGATGGCCTGATGATTTTTTCAGCCTTTATAATGATATTAGCTATCAGAGGTACAATATTAATGATTATAATTATTTCATCTTCACCGATGGGCTTTCCAACAATGTTAGTGTAACCAATACCTTTAGCCGAAATTCGGTTGACCAGCCGATTTATCCCCGTCGCGGCTCAAGTTTTAGCCTCAGCCTGCAGTTAACACCACCCTTCTCTTTACTAAACGATAAAAATTATGTGGGAGTGAGCGATCAGGAGAAATACCGCTGGATTGAATACCACAAATGGATGTTTAAGGCAGACTGGTATACAAGTTTGGCAGGAAATTTGGTATTGTATAGCCGTGCACACTTTGGATATCTCGGACATTATAACGATGATATCGGACCCTCTCCTTTCGAAGGTTTTGATCTGGGTGGCGACGGCCTGACAGGATATAATCTTTACGGAAGGGAAACCATCGCTCTGCGGGGATACGAAAATGGTTCTTTGACACCGGTTATCAATGGCAGTAAATCAGGGAATATTTATACAAAATATACAGTGGAATTAAGATATCCCTTTACCCTTAATCCCTCAGCTACTGTTTTTGGAATTGCATTCCTCGAAGCTGGTAAGGCCTGGTATTCTATGGACGAATTTAACCCCTTCCTCATAAACAGATCGGCTGGAGTTGGCCTCAGGGCCTTCCTTCCAATGTTTGGTCTACTGGGGATCGACTGGGGATATGGTTTTGATCCGGTACCCGGGCGTCCCGATGCTAATAAAGGGCAATTCCATTTCACGATCGGTCAGCAATTTTGATTCGGAAACAATAAAAATTATAATCATGAAAAAGATAATCTTATCACTTACAGCAGTTCTTTTGATGGGCATGACAGTAAATGCTCAGAAATTCGCCTTTGTTGATACAGAATACATACTTGACAGGATACCGTCGTATATCGCGGCCCAGGAGCAGATAGACAAATTATCGGAAGAATTTAAGTCGGAAATTGAAGATAAATATGAAGAAGTCGAGAAATTATATCAGAGTTTTCAGAATGAAAAAGTTCTCTTAACGGAAGAGCAAAGGGTGAAAAAGGAAAATGAGATCATCGAAAAAGAAAAAGAGATCAAATCACTTCAGCAAAAATATTTCGGACCCGAGGGGGAGCTGTTTCAGAAGAGACAGGAATTGGTAAAACCCATCCAGGATGAAGTTTATAAAGCTGTAAAGGAAATGGCTCTGGAAGGTGGATATGCAGTAATTTTCGATACTGCCACAGGCTCAGGAATTCTTTATGAAAATGCCCGTTACAACAAAAGTGATGATGTCCTGGCAAAATTAGGATATACAAATTAATTATTTATTTTTGTACAAATTTTTTATAAAAAGTATATAATGAAAAAGATCGCAAATTTATTTTTAGTAGTAGCTTTCCTAACATTCTCTAATTTTTCTTTTGGTCAGGATTATAAATTCGGACATGTAGAATCCCAACGAATTATTGTGTTAATGCCCGAATATGAACAAGCAAGTGATAGTTTGCAGGCGGTTGGAGCGAAATATGAACAGCAGGGTGAAAGAATGCAGGTAGAGATCAACAGGAAATATAATGAACTGGTGGAACAGCAAAACACGCTGGATTCACTGATCCTTGAGAGCATGTTTTCCGAAGTTCAGAGCATGCAGGAAAGACTTCAGAATTTCCAGAACCAGGCAGGGCAAAAACTCAGGACTCTGGAAGCCAACCTCTTGCAAGGAGTTATGGCTAAGCTGGACACAGCTATTACGGAAGTGGCTAAAGAGCTTGATCTGATATATGTATTTGACACAAGTCAGAGAAATCCTGTTTATGCATCTGACAAAAGTATTGATGTAGGCCCAATGGTTAAAGAAAAATTAGGAATACAGTAAAATATTTTGATATTTTATTTTTGCAGAAGGCCATTTTGATCAAATCAGGATGGTCTTCTCTTATTTCAATTATATGTTGTCTCCTGATTCTCCCATAGGACTTTTTGATTCTGGCGTAGGTGGACTTACCGTTGCCTCGGCGATAAAAACTATTCTTCCTGATGAGAACATGATCTATTTCGGAGATACTGCACATTTGCCCTATGGAGATAAGTCGAAGGAAACCATTATCGAATATTCCCTTGATATAACAAGATTTCTTCTTTCCAAGAACTGTAAGATCATTTTAATAGCCTGTAACTCTGCCTCATCAAATGCCTTTTCTGAGGTGAGGGATTTTGCAGGCGATCGGGCCTTAGTTCTTAATGTGATCGATCCCGTGGTGGAAGCTGTCGTTAAAGAACCCGAGATTAAAAAACTTGGAGTGATTGGGACCAAGGCCACGGTTTATTCCGGGAGCTACGAGAAGGCTATTATGGGACTCCGGCCTGACATTGAGGTGCTGTCGATGGCTACTCCGCTTTTTGTCCCTATGATAGAAGAAGGATTTATCTTTGATGATATCAGCAATGCAATAATACGATCCTACCTTTCCCGCGATGAAATATCCGGGATTGACAGTCTCATTCTGGGCTGTACTCATTACCCCATCATCATGAACCAGATCAGTAAATTTTTTGATTTTAACGTTAATGTTTTGGATTCGGCAGTAATAGTGGCAGAGAAACTTAAAACCTTACTTGCCGGTCATCAGTTATTACGTAAAGGATCAGTTGGTAAACAGCAATTTTATGTCTCCGATCATACAAAATATTTTGAGCTTATCGCCAGGATGTTTATTGGAGAGAAAATATCCCTTGAAAAAATAAAACCGGGTAATTTTTAATCATTCCTTATACCATCTTGCATACCCCACATAATTATCGGCTATCTTTTCGATCATCTCTCTGCTTTGTTCCGGTGCTATTTCTTTAACCTTCCTGGCTGGAACACCGGCGTAAATACTACCCGGTTCCACAATTGTATGGGCAAGGACAACAGATCCCGCAGCGATAATTGAGTTTTCACCTATGACTGAATAGTCTAAAACTATAGATCCTATACCTATTAAAACGTTGTTTTCAATTTTCGCACCGTGAATTATTGCATTGTGTCCAAGTGAGACATTATCTCCTATTTCCACAACGGATTTTTCATACAGTGTATGAAGCATGCAATTATCCTGTATGTTTACCTTATTCCCTATTCTGATGGGATTTACATCACCTCTTATTACAGCATTGAACCAGACAGAACAATCCCTACCCATTATTACATCTCCAATGATGGTTGCATTATCTGCGAAATAGCAATTCTCACCGTATTGTGGGGTAAAACCCCTTACTGATTTTATTAGAGCCATGGTGAAATTTTCTTTTAGATCATTAGTGTACGGAAAAAATATTTGAGAGGGTTGGCCGGAACGACCAACCCAATATGGTTATCTTTGAAGTTACCACACAAAAAAGATAAACCCTGGTAAAAATACAAATTTTACAAATTCCACTATCCATATCATCAATGTTCCTGATTTAATAATTTATTATAAGAAACGTCCTGGTGAAAATGAATTTATTATCCATAAAGATTTTGATTACAACACTGATGGCACACTTGAATATTCTTATACCGAAAAAGATTCTGCCCATGAGGTCAGCACCGGTCTTCTTATAGGGCTTCTACGGGATAAATGTGGGATTTAAGCACCATTATGTAGTTACAGAATGGTATTCTTTTCCATGGTTCCCTGAATCTGGTGAAATTAAATATTATCATTTGGATCGAATTGAACAAGACGTCAAATTGAGGTATTATTTTAGGAAAGATGATGAGTTAGCAAGGATAAAGAGTCCGGATTTTAATAGTGCCGCAAACGGAGGGGATTCCCAACGAGAACTAGTGGCAACAGTAGTGGTTACTTCAATAATATTATTCGCTGGAGGAGGTGTGGGTATTGAAGCTTGTACAATTAAATATATAGGTGAGGAGTATGGAATAGTGAGTGTTGCTGTAGGTGGGGGGATTGATATCAGTGGTGGAGGGCGAGTAGAGCTAATGAAGTACGGTCTTTCCGGAAATTTTTCTCGTAGAATAAATCACAAGCACCGCCTTATTTACTCCATTGAAGAAGATTTAATAACAGTTCAAGTTTTGAGTCTTTGGGGGCATTATGAAGATTAATAATCCGCAAGCCAACTTAATCTCAGGGCTTGCCCCGATTCATCGGGGAACTCAATTGGAAATAATAAATGGGTGAGTAAAAAAGAAAATCACTATCTTAGATGTAAGTTCTTTGAATGAAAGTTGGTTCCTGGTCATTGAAAAGTTGGAGCGAAAAAGTTAAAGCCCGGTTTACCGGTATACTTATGTCATGAACAACTCCCTGAAATACTCCCCAAAAAATACAATGCCTTGTCTACTCGACCGCAGGGAGAGACCTCTCTCTCATTTAGGGATTGATCCGGGCGAACCTAGACGATTTAAAAGACGATAAAAAAGCCTAATTTTCCCCCAATAAATATCTTGATAGACTCACTTAGCAGATAAATCTATGCCTCAGAATCCTTCCAACCGCACAACTGCACAACTGCACAACTGCACAACTGCACAACTGCACAACTGCACAAC
>CAYRTD010000103.1:0-15427 GCA_964426915.1 uncultured Bacteroidaceae bacterium
CTTTTTAGTCCCCAGCAAATAGTTTGCGATAAACAAAAAATAACTGGAGAATTGGTATCTTTAAATAAAAGAGTTACATGTAAGACTGCCTCTTCTACCATTTAAAAAAACACCCTCATATTTTTCACTGAGCCACAAAACTATAAATGATCTTTCCTTTATGACTTGAGGGAGCTTCAAAATCGGCTCTGAAAGTTGTCCGGAGGGCAAATTTTTCAGCTATATCAGCAAGGCATTCCGGATCTTCTGTAGCTTCAATAACCCGGGATTTTGCGCTGGTAACATCACCAGAAGCATTAACACTTATACTTACTTCCACAATACCAAATCCACGGCATTTATATACCGGAACAGGTAAACGCAGGGATTTCCTGTCAAAAGGGGCAGACAGGAACTCATAATTAATATTTGTAGGTCCGGCAAATTCTTTTTCCTCTTTATCTTCTGCTGTAACAGGCTCGACGGGAACTGCGTCTTCCTGATTTAATATATCCTGCAATTCTTCCTGCTGTTTTATCCATTCTTCACTTCTTTCTTCTTCCAGTTCTTTCATCACATCATCAACGTACTTTTCCGTACTGAGTTCTTCCTCCAGCTTTCTGATATTTACAGCACGGTTACTTTGTTTTAGTTGTTGTTCCAGCATACGTGATATCATTTCTTCCCTGCTTTCTTCAACTTCCTCCTCATCCGGAATTTCTTCCTGCTCTTCAATGAAATCGATCATGATATCCAATTCGGAAACTTCATTTTTCAGCGTCTTTATTTCCATAAGGAAAAAAGAAATAAAAAGTAACAAATGAAAAGCCACGGTACCAAGAATACCAATTTTATGAGAAATGATAGCCTGTTTCAATGAGAATGATTTCCCGGGGGACCCTTCAAATATTTCTTCCGCTTTTTTCATCTGGACAAAAATAATACGAATAGAATACTATTTTAGTATTTTCTTTTAAGATAAGGGATAAAAATCAGGTGCAAAATTTTTTTAGCCAATATGCGTCTCAACAGGAACATTATCGAGTTATCAAAGCCTGATTAATCGCTTCAGCAATAGCATTCACGTCCTGATCCACCATACATTTAAAGTGCTTTTTGGGACAGCTAGAAAAGCCGATCTTTGAACAGGGCCGGCACGAAAGACCCTCAACTTCAAATATTTTTGACCCCTGGCCCGGGAAATAAGGATACATGCCAAATTCGGGGACAGTATTTCCCCAGATAGAAATGATCCTCTTTTTAAAGGCTGAAGCAATATGCATGAGTCCTGTATCGTGACTTACCACAACGGCAGACCTTTTCACCACACAGGCTGATTGATTCAGGCTCAATTTTCCACACAGATTTATAATGTCTTCATGGTCTGAGAATTGTATAATCCTTTCTGCAAGTTCACTATCAGCAGGCCCTCCAAGAATTACAATGGGGTATTTCAACCGGTTACATATCTGTGCAAGCTTTGCCGGGGGTGCCTTTTTTGTGAAGTGTTGGGCACCGGCAACCAGACTAATAAATTTCAGGGGCATTTTTTCTTCTATCGAAGAGGGTAATAAACAGTCTTTTTTTGAAAGAAAATAATCAAGGCCTTCTTTGTCGTTTTCTATTTCAAAGGATTTTAATGTCTCAAGATACCGGTCAACAATATGTTTATGAGGCAGACGGTTAATTTTAAGATTTACCACTAACCATTTTTCCAGGTTAATTTTATTAAATGCGAAAGAAGGTCGCTTTAGTTTTCTTTTCAGTATCTCTGAACGGAGGTTATTATGAAGGTCGATAATATAGTCGAAATTTTCCTTTTTCAGCAGATCGGAAATTTCTTCCAGGTTATCTTCATAAAGCCATAAGCGGTCAATGAAAGGATTTTCTCTCATAACTGGCTCAAAAGCTTTTTTTGTAATGAAATGGATGGTTGCATTCTCCACCTGCTTTTTCAGAATCCTTATTACGGGTGTTGTGAGAACAATATCGCCAATTGAACTAAAACGTATAATGAGAAATTTTGCCAAAGCTTTACATTTGGAGGGATTTAATAAAAATAAGAACCGAGAACCAGTATTCATCGAGTGTGGGATTCTCGTCCATAAGTAGAGATACTCCGCGTTCGGTGGTGTTCCCGGGTGGCTCAAAAAAGCTAAGGTCACCCTTGGTTTTACTACTTAGGGCATCAATAAGGTATGGATATTCCACCGGACTACAAGTAATGTAAACAGGGCAGCTTATTTTTTCCAGAATACTCCTTAGCGAGTGCTGAGGCCGCAGGTACTCCCCGGGTGAAAATGCCATTACCGCAGCTACCTTTTCACTCGAGGATGCCGCTTTTAAAACAAGTGTAGCTGAAAGGGAACTTCCCAGAAGGATAACCTTATCATCACTAAATCTGCTGATATAAGAAATAGCAGCATGAATGTCCTTTTCAGCATCCCTTTTAGAAACCATATTTTTTTCTCTTGCCCTGGAGGCGGTCTGATTATTAATGAAATTATAACTACCTCCTATTCTCATATCCACGGCCAGACAGTTGTATCTCATTTTAATAAATCTTTCAGCTATGGAATCAAATTCTGCCCGGCTTGAATTTTCCTGATGAAAGAGAAGGATATATGGATCTTCCACTCGTGAGAAATAATGATCTGCGGTAATAAGCAAGCTATCGGAAGTAAAGAATTCCACCAGGGTTTTCCGGATAATCTGTGCTTTCCCGGTTTGTGTGGATCCGGTCAGTAAAAATAAAAACACAAATAGGAAAACCTTCAGGAAGTTATAATAAAATCGGTAATTATACTTCCGCAAGGACAATGATATTATTGGATTTTGCTTCAATTACTCCGCCCTTTATCTCGAAAAATCTTTTCTCATCTTCCGGGTCATAGATCTTGATCTTTCCGGCTTCCAGCGTTGAAATTATGGGGGCATGGTTTTTCAAAATTGTAAAAGAACCCTGCGTTCCCGGAACCTGGATCAATTTGATATCCCCTTCGAATAATTTTTTTTCCGGTGTGATTAATTCAAGATGCATAGTTTAAAATGCTATTATCAAATTAGAAAAGCTAAAATTAATAAGCGTGATTATCAGGCTTCCGCCAGCATTTTCTTACCCTTTTCTATGGCTTCATCGATGGTTCCGACAAGATTAAAAGCAGCTTCAGGATATTTATCGACTTCACCATTCATAATCATATTAAAGCCTTTGATAGTATCTTCAATGGAAACCTGGGTTCCGGGAATTCCGGTAAACTGTTCAGCCACGTGGAAGGGTTGTGAAAGAAACCTGGATACCCGTCTTGCCCGGTGAACAATTAGTTTATCATCGTCAGAAAGTTCGTCCATTCCGAGAATAGCGATAATATCTTGCAGTTCGTTATATCTCTGAAGGAGTTCCTTAATTCTCTGTGCTGTATTATAATGTTCTTCACCAACGATTTCGGGAGTCAGTATCCTTGAGGTTGAGTCGAGGGGATCAACAGCCGGATAAATACCCAGTGAGGCGATCTTTCTGCTTAGAACTGTAGTAGCATCGAGGTGAGCAAAAGTTGTTGCCGGAGCCGGATCAGTAAGGTCGTCGGCCGGAACGTAGATAGCCTGAACAGAGGTAATTGACCCTCTTTTTGTTGAGGTTATTCTTTCCTGCATAAGACCCATTTCAGTTGCAAGTGTAGGCTGGTAACCCACGGCAGACGGCATACGGCCCAGAAGAGCAGAAACCTCGGAACCGGCCTGGGTAAAACGAAATATATTATCAATAAAGAAAAGTATATCCTTTCCTCCGCTTTTTTTATCGCCATCGCGAAAAGCTTCCGCCACTGACAGCCCGGAAAGAGCAACCGTTGCACGTGCTCCCGGGGGCTCATTCATTTGTCCGAATACCAATGTAGCCTGCGATTCATTTAATTTTTCCTTGTCAAGCTTGGAGAGATCCCAGCCACCTTCTTCCATATCCTTCAAAAACTCATCACCGTACCTGATAACATTAGACTCGATCATTTCTCTCAGAAGATCATTTCCCTCACGGGTTCTTTCTCCTACACCAGCGAACACAGATAAGCCGGCATATCTTTTGGCGATATTATTAATAAGTTCCATAATAATAACCGTCTTACCAACTCCTGCACCTCCAAAGAGTCCGATCTTACCACCTTTTGAATAGGGCTCCAGCAGGTCAATAACTTTAATGCCAGTGAAAAGCACCTCTGTTTCTGTGGAAAGATCTTCAAGTTTCGGAGGTTTTGAATGTACAGGGTAGCCCCCTTCTTTATCAATCGGACCAATGCCGTCAATGGGTTCTCCGACAACATTCAGCAGGCGACCTTTCACGTCTTCTCCAACCGGCATTGTTATTGCAGATCCGGTTGCTTTCACTTCCATTCCCCGTTGCAGTCCGTCGGTGGAATCCATAGCGATACAACGTACCGTGTTTTCACCGATATGTTGTTGACATTCTATTATCAGGATTTCACCATTATCCCGGGAGATTTCAAGAGCATCATAAATATCAGGGAGCTCGCTCCTTGATTTTTGGAAACTTACATCTACCACAGGGCCAATTACCTGTACGATTTCACCTGTATTTTCAGCCATCAAACAATTTTTTAAAGAAGGTTTTTACACTGAGTTGACAAATTTAGTATTTTTTAAAGAAGATCTCCGAAAAATTTATAAAGTTTTTATCCTTGCCGTATCAGGGAGATCCATTGGCGGAATAAAATTCCCCATTTCACACTGCAGGTCCGTGTTTTGAGCTAAAAACAAACCAAATCCAATAGCTTCCGTATGATAGAAAAATAAATCTGCAATATATCATTTACCTCATTGTATAATGCGGTTTCATCATTTATCAGTTTACAAGCCATGAAAAAATTCCTACTCGTTTTACCGGCGGTGATATTTGCTATTCATACAAACGGCCAGTTTTCACGAACAGGTGGAGGCCTGACATTCTCATCGGGAGTTGACTTCAATACGATTGAAACCGGTAATCCGGGGATTTTTGGAAAAGCCTATATAAAGATCTTTGAAAAAGGACATTTTCTTCCTTCCTTAAGTATATACAATCCTTATGTCCGCAAAACAACAACACAGTCGTTTAAAAATTATATGTTTCATGGAGATCTGGATATACATTATGATTTTTACAGGGAAGGGCCCCTCAGGCTTTACGGTCTCATTGGAGCCAATGGAACCGCAATTATCTCCAAATACGAAGTGCTTGCCGGTACAACCTCCCACGCCGATAAATCGGGAATAAAACCCGGAATGAACCTCGGAACCGGGGTCGAAATGTATATCGATAATAATCTGGACTCGGTTCTTTCAGTAAAGTATATTGCAGGACCCTGGGATCAGTTTGTAATACAGCTGGCTGTTTTTTATCATTTTAACGACAGAAGAAGGATCGGATGGTAGGTATATGGTATAAATTCCTGCCGAATCCCTGTAATTGTGTCTGTCCATACCACAAAAAAAACTTCAGCCCGGCACAATATTCCATAAATTTATACATTATATATTTTACTATCTTTGGGGAAATTTCTTAAGAAATGAATTTTGTTGATGAGCTAAAATGGAGAGGTATGCTCCAGGATATCATGCCGGGAACAGAAGAATTACTGGAGAAGGAAAAGACTACAGCTTATGTCGGGATCGATCCGACAGCCGACTCTTTGCACATCGGCCACCTGGTTGGGGTAATGATGCTAAAACATCTTCAGATCGCGGGTCACAAACCCATTGCCCTTGTAGGTGGAGCAACAGGAATGATCGGAGATCCATCAGGAAAATCGCAGGAACGAAATCTGCTGGATGAAAAAACCCTCCTACATAACCAGGAATGCCTGAAAGATCAGTTAAAAATTTTTTTGGATTTTGATGCCGGTTCTTCCCATGCAGCAGAGATGGTAAATAATTACGACTGGATGAAAGATTTTTCCTTTCTCGACTTCATCAGGGATGTAGGGAAGCATATTACGGTTAATTATATGATGGCAAAGGATTCGGTTAAAAAACGTCTTTCATCAGATTCAAAATCGGGAATGTCCTTTACGGAATTTACCTATCAGCTTGTTCAGGGCTTTGATTTTCTGCATCTTTACCGGGAAAAAAATTGCAAACTGCAAATGGGAGGTTCCGATCAATGGGGAAATATAGTAACCGGAACAGAATTAATACGCCGGATAGAGGGGGGAGAAGCTTACGCTATAACCTGCCCTCTCATAACCAAGGCAGATGGCGGTAAGTTTGGAAAAACTGAAGAAGGGAATGTCTGGCTTGATCCTGAACGAACCACTCCCTATAAATTTTATCAGTTCTGGTTAAATGTTTCAGATGAGGATGCTGAAAAATATATGAAGATCTTTACCCTGCTTGACAAGGACACCATAGAAAACCTGTCCATAGAACACAGGAAAGAACCTCATCTCCGGAAATTACAGAAAAGGCTTGCCCGGGAAGTAACAGTTATGGTACATGGGGAAGAGGAATATGAATCGGCTGTTGAGGCATCAGAGATCCTCTTTGGAAAAGCCCCGACAGAAATGTTGAATAAGATCCGGGAAGATGTTTTCCTTTCTGTGTTTGAAGGAGTCCCGCAATTCGAAATCCCGACCACGAATATCAGCACACCGGTAATGGACTTACTGGTGGATGAAACCGGAGTGTTTTCTTCAAAAGGTGAACTAAGAAGACTCATAAAAGGCGGAGGATTAAGCATTAACAAAGAGAAAATCATTGATGAAAACATGGAAATAACCTCCGGACACTTCATCAATAATAAATATTTACTTATTCAAAAAGGAAAAAAGAATTACTTTCTTGTCCGGGTTAAACAATAAACAAATCAGTTATGGCTAAAAAAAAACAAAGTGAAGGCAGCTATAATTTCAGCTCGACCGACTTACTGATCTATATGTGGAATAAGCGGATCCCGCTATTAATTGTAACATTTATTGCAGCGGTTGCATCCATTATAATTTCATTTACCATTACTCCGAAATACCGTTCTACCGTAGTTATGTTTCCCACCACCAGTACTTCAATCTCAAAAAACCTGCTTTCAGAAAATTATTCCGGAAGAACAAGCATGTATGAGATTGGAGAAGAAGAACAATCGGAGCAACTGATGCAAATCCTGAATTCTGAAGAAATCAGAGACCGGATCATTAATAAATATGATCTTATGTCGCATTATGAAGTTGATTCTACTGCAAAATTCCCCTTAACCCAATTGTATTCTGAATATAAATCCAACATTAAATTCAGACTTACAGAGTATTTATCTGTCGTTGTTGATGTTCTGGATAAAGATCCCCAAATGGCGGCCGATATTGCAAATAATATTGCAGATCTGGTTGATACTGTTTATAACAGGATGTTAAAGCAACGGGCGATTGATGGTTTCATGCTTGTTGAAAAGGAGTACAACAACATGAATGAAAATTTGTCTGAGCTTCAGGATTCCATCAACGAGATCAGGGCACTGGGTATTAACGATTACGAAAGCCAGGCAGAAAGATTATATGAAGCATTGGGGCAGGCTATCAATAAGGGCGATGACAGGGCGAGAAAGCTGATACAGGATAAGCTGGACATACTCTCCGAACATGGAGGAAATTATGTTATGATACGGGATCATCTCCGGGAAGAAGCCCAGCGTTTAAGCCGCATGAAACAGAGATATCAGGAGGCCAAGCTTGAAGCTGAACAGAACCTTCCTCATAAATTTATCGTCGACAGTGCCTATAAAGCCGAGAAAAAAGCTTATCCCAAAAAATCTCTCATTGTAATAGTTTCAACATTAGCAGCATTTCTTCTCACACTTATTTCATTGATCACTATCGAAAATATTAAAAGGAAAGTCTGAGATACATGCAACTACTCAGGATGGCAAATCAGAAGGAATACATTGTTTATCTTATTGGCTTTGTATTCGTAATATTGAACAGTATATTCCTGTATCTGGAAATATATTATTTGCCTCTTCTTCCCATCCTGTTGGCTCTCTTATGGATGGCTTTTACCCGTCTCGACCGTGTTATATTTCTCATTATATTCTTTGTTCCATTATCCATTCCGCTATCTGAAATCGTCAAAGGCACCTCCTTTGATCTGTACCTTCCCACGGAACCTCTGCTGGCCGGGGTCTTGGTGCTTTATTTTTTAAAATACCTGAAAGGGGAAAAGATAGACATCAGAATTCTGAGGCACCCGGTTACCCTCGCTATATACATAAATATTGTCTGGATCGCCGTCACATCCATAACCTCAGTAATGCCGGTTGTCTCGGTAAAATTTCTGGTTGCCCGCTTGTGGTTTATTGTTAGCTTTTATCTCATATTAGCACAGATCTTCAGGAACCCTAAAAGAATACGGCAGTATCTTTGGGCATATATAATTCCTTTTACTCTGGTAATATTTTATGTGCTGATACGGCATTCAGAGTACGGCCTTAATAACCAGGTAGCCTCTCACTGGGTTGTCAAGCCTTTCTATAATGACCATACTTCCTATGGTGCAGTGCTGGCTATGCTCTTACCGGCAATGGCAGGACTTTTTCTGAGTTACAGGAAAATGGACAGCGGACAAACTATCATGTTTTTGCTTCTGATCTTTCTTTATGTAATGGCAACATTGTTTTCCTATACCCGCGCAGCCTGGGTAAGCCTGGTTGGAATATTTGGTATCTGGATCATCATCCGGCTAAGGATAAAAATTCATTTTGTAATCGCAGGATTTATTCTCCTGCTGGGTTTATTTCTTTCCGTGCGAACTGAGCTAATGATGAAGTTTGAACAGAATACCCAGACCTCTTCCGGTGAACTCAGTGAGCATGTACAATCTATAACAAATGTCAGGAATGATGCTTCCAACCTTGAAAGATTAAACAGGTGGAACAGTGCCATACGTATGTGGGAACAGAAGCCCGTATTCGGATGGGGGCCGGGAACCTATATGTTTCAGTATGCCCCGTTCCAGGCACATAATGAAAAAACCAGTATCAGTACAAACACGGGAACCCGTGGAAATGCCCACAGTGAGTATCTGGGGCCCTTGTCTGAGTCGGGTATAATCGGGATGGCAAGTATTATACTTGTCTTCCTGGTTACAATCTATACAGGCCTGCGGGTATATTTCAATTCAAAGAACAGGGAAACACGAATAATCAGCCTGTCTGTCTTACTCGGTCTTATCACTTATTATATTCATGGCATCCTGAATAATTTTCTGGATACCGATAAAATCTCTGCACTGGTATGGGGATTTACTGCAATTCTGGTCGCACTGGATATTTATGGAGGAAAAGGCATGGAGGAAAATAAAAAGGGTCGGGAAATAAAAAAGTCAGAATCCTGAGAAATCAATGCCCAGTATTGAAATATCATCAAAAATGGAGGAATTTCCCTCAAGGATTTTCTGTTCATTTATGATGGAATTAATATTTGTGCCTATGGTTTGATCATTTGAAATCTTTTTCTCGATAAACTTCGTACCCGACGAAACTTCATTTTCATCCCCCTGCAATACATCCACCAAACCATCCGTATAGGTAAGTATTTTAATCTGGCTATTGATCTGAATCTTTTCAACCTTCACAAAAGGCAGCTCATCAAGCATTCCTATACCCACACATCCACTGGTCAGTTCTCTTAATTTCCCCGACTTTATACTGTAAAGCAAAGGAGGGTTGTGTCCTGCATTGATATAGGTAAGCTGATTATTCTTTCGGTTATACCTTGCTATGAACAGGGTAATAAACTTTTCTCCTTTGGCTGAAGCCATCACTCTTTCATTTAAACGGGTAACTAATCGTTTCATAGGAATATCCGCAGTAAACAATGCCCTCAGATTGGCCTGAAAATTCGACATTAGCAAAGCGGCTGAAATTCCCTTTCCGGATACATCAGCAATGCAAAAACCGATCTTATCATCCGATAATTCCAAAACATCATAATAATCGCCACCCACTTCGAAGTGAGGATGGTAGAATGCTTCAAAATGAATGCTTTCGTTTGAGGGCAGCCCTTCATTGGCCGGTATAAGAATACTCTGCATTCTGGAAGCAAGTTCCAGCTCTCTTTTCAGAGCCACCTGCCGGAGATTTTCTTCGTAAAGCCTGATATTCTCTGTTGCAACAATAATAATGTTGGAAAGTGTCTGGATAAATCTTAAATGCCTGACAACAGGACTGAGTCCTTCACTTTCCTCTTCAATATCCCCGATCACAACAAATGCAATAGGCTGATCATTGTGAATAACGGGTATCACATAATCCCCGCCGGGAAGAAATTCCGGTATATCCACTCCTATCCGGGAAATTTCGTCCACCTGAAGAAAACCTTTATCCGCACAAAGCTTCCTACATACATATGGATCAAATCCGCTATTCAAAATACATTCCCACCTTTCATTTCTCTTGATGATCACCACTTTTCCTATCTCAAGATCCTGCATGAGAAATTTTTCGTACCTCTCCAGAAGTTCCTCAACAGGGGGATTCTCGTTAATGGTTAGCGTAATTTCAAGCAGGGCATTAAGCTTGAAATTTGACATCAAAAGTCTCTTGTTCTTTGAACCGGGAGTAAGTACCATATATAAATAAATGATTATTAGAAAGTAAATATAATAATTTTTGTTAAGAAGTTTAATAACAATGCATTTGATATGAATCTGACCTCAATTAATTTATGATTAACCACTTTGCGGCCGCATGGCGGATAGGGTTTCCTAACCCCGATTTATCATAAGTATTCTTAGTCTTTTTCACAAATGGAATTATATTTGCTGCTTAAAATCCCGAAAAATAATCCTATCCGATAACGACAGGAATGTTTTTCCGGCATATCATTTACAGTAAAAAAATATATCTTTGTAACAAAATCGCAATGGAATAATTATGAATCCTTATAGAATTATATTATTTTCTCTGATATCATTACTGATTGTAAGCAGTGTTTCAGCTCAGTATAAGATTAAGCTAAAAATATCTTCATATCCCGATACCACACTTCTTTTTGGACATTACTTCAGTGAATCACTTATGCTGAAAGATACTTTTTATACAGACGC
Organism: uncultured Bacteroidaceae bacterium; assembly: GCA_964426915.1. Classification (GTDB taxonomy): domain Bacteria; phylum Bacteroidota; class Bacteroidia; order Bacteroidales; genus CAYRTD01. The sequence goes on from CAYRTD010000103.1 coordinate 11,059, forward strand.
AGACGGTGAAGCTGTTATAGAAGGCGAAGAGGATTTGCCGGGTGGAATGTATACCATCTTCTTTCCAAACAGAAACCGTTTTGATCTTTTGATCGACAAAGATCAGGAGTTCAGCGTGCAAACCGATACGGTAAATATTTTACAAAATACCCGTATTGAAGGAAGCCGTAACAATGAGTTGTTTTATGAATACCTTTCTTATCTGGACGAAAAAAGAAAAGAGTCGGAGAAAATTCAGATGCGTATCCGGACTCCCCTCAGCGATGAAGACTCAATAGCGGCAAGGAATAAGCTGAAGGAAATAAACGCCGGAATAAAAGATTATATTGCAGAAATTACCGGGGAGAATCCCGGACTTTTCTTCTCCCGCTTTCTTCTCTCGATGAAGGATATTGAAGTACCCGAACCTCCACGCGACGAAAACGGGGCCCTCATCGATTCTTCGTTCACGGCAAAGTATTATAAAAACCATTATTTTGATTATTTTGATCTTTCCGATGTACGCCTGTTGAGGACTCCTCTTTATGAACCGAAACTAAAAACTTACCTGGAGAAATGGGTCTACCCGGTTCCCGATTCCATTTACAGGGAGGTAGACTGGCTGATCGAAAAGTCAAGAAGCGACAGCATACTTTTTAAATATATGCTTACCACCCTGTTCAATCATTATGCTACAAGCAAATATGCCGGCATGGATGCCGCTTATGTCTATATTGCTGAAAAATATTATATACCGGAGGCGAGCTGGTCGCGCCGTGATTTTATATCTGATCTGAAGGAAAGAGTTGAGAAAGTCAAGCCACTACTTATCGGGAAAAAAGCACCTGATATTCAACTGGTAAAGCTTAGTGATGAACATTTCCGGGAGGCAAAAAATGACACGGCTCTTAAACGGAATCCCTATGTGGGAGAAATGTTTAACCTGAGTCAGATTGAAGGGGATTATACCATTTTGTATTTCTGGGAAGCAGATTGTGGACATTGCAAGAAAACAATTCCGGAATTATACAATTTATGGGAGCGCATGCAAAATAAAAATATCAACCTGAGGATAATTTCCATAAGTATGCTGGGAGGTATCGAGGGAAAGGAAAAATGGATAGACTTTGTTAATGAAAATCAGATCTATGGATGGATAAATGCCTGGAACCCATACGATTTTTCCTATAAGGAGGCCTACGATATTCAAAGCTCGAATATCCTCTATCTACTCGATGAGAATAAGGAGATAATTGCCAAGAAGATCAGTCCCGACCAGGTGGAAACATTGATTGAAAGAAATTAATACAAATCATAAATTGAAAATTGTGAATTACAGGAACATAAAGCTCGTTTTAGAGGACGGCACAGAAATCCAGGGAAAATCATTCGGCGCTGAACGTTCCATCGCCGGTGAGGTTGTTTTTAACACTGCCATGACAGGATATCCGGAAAGCCTTACAGACCCTTCATACAAGGGACAAATACTTGTGCTTACCTATCCTATTGTCGGCAATTACGGTGTTCCTGTTCAGATGATGGAAAACAATCTGAAAAGGTTCTTTGAATCGTCAAACCTGCATATTTCCGGTCTCATTATAGCCGATTATTCAGAAGAATATTCTCACTGGAATGCAGAAAAAAGCCTCGGAGACTGGCTGAAAGAACAGAATGTTCCCGGTCTTTTTGATGTGGATACCCGTAAACTTACAAAAATACTACGTGAGAAGGGCTCAATGCTGGGTAAAATCGTTGTTGATGAGGAACCGGATTTTTACGATCCCAATGAAGAAAATCTTGTAGACATGGTAAGCACAAAGGAGAAAAAGATCTATGGTAACGGAAAATATAAAATTCTTCTGATAGATTGCGGTGTAAAATATAACATCATCCGTTATCTCCTGGAAAGGGATACCACAATTATCAGGGTACCCTGGGATCATGACTTCACCAAAGAAGAATATGACGGACTATTTCTCTCCAATGGCCCCGGTGATCCCAAAAAATGTGACATCACTATAAACAATCTCAAAAAAGCCTTTACCATGGAAAAGCCTGTTTTTGGAATTTGCCTTGGAAACCAGCTGATGGGACTTGCCGCCGGTGCAGACAGTTATAAATTAAAATACGGGCACAGAAGTCATAACCAGCCCGTGATCCGTGTCGACACCAACCGCTCCTTTATTACTTCACAAAACCATGGATATGCTATTGATAATAAAACCCTTCCAACTGGCTGGCATCCCCTGTTTGTAAATCTCAATGATGAAACAAATGAAGGAATGATCCACAGTGAAAAACCTTTCTTTTCTACACAGTTTCACCCCGAAGCCTCGGGAGGTCCTACCGATACCGCTTTCCTTTTTGATGACTTCATTAACCGCATCAAAGAACACAAAGGAGAAATTGTTAATAAAGAATCCTACATATAATTGTTAAATAGACTGGATTTGACTTATATTTATTAACATTTTATCAACAAATTGATTTTTTTTTAGTTAATTTGTTTTGTGAGAATCAAGCCCATGAAACTATCTGTTTGTACAGCCCTTATTGTATTAATTACAACAGGATGGGATCTCTGTGCTCAATCCCTCAGCAGATCGGTTATTGCTACAGCTGGCAGCAATGCTCAAAATGGGGGTTATTATCTTAATCAAACCTTTGGTGAAGCTTTTCCGGGAACTGATTTTGCCAATTTTCACTTCATAACTCAGGGTTTTCAGCAACCCACCCTTATCAATAAGAGTGGCTACCAACCCTCCGAATTATTCGATGCAATCGATGTATACCCCAATCCGGTCTCCAGTCATGTAAATGATCTGTTAACAGTTTCTTTCCGGATTAACGAACTGACTCATTATTATATCAATGTATATGATGTCCGCGGAGCCAGAATAATGCAAAAAAGTTATGAGAATATGAGCTCACAGGATATTAAACTGGACTTTAGCAATTCGGGCCAGGGAATTTATTTTGTACATGTCTATTCATCAAACAGAAAAATGGACAGGCATTTTAAAATTGAAAAATTTTAAAATTAACATGTGATGAAGAAAGTACTTAGTATTGCTTTATTCCTGTTTGTGCTGGCTGGTATGCATGCACAGCATATACCCCTGGGAATTAATTACCAGGCTATAGCAAGGGATAATGCAGGTAATGAGCTGAAAAACACAAATCTTTCCGTAAGAATTTCCATCATTTCAGAAAATGCCACCGGTAACGTGGTATATTCCGAAACACATTCTGTTACTACTGATCTTTTTGGACTCTTTAAACTGGTAATCGGACAGGGATCCTATTATTCGGGAAGTGTAGATGACTTTGCCGGTATCCCCTGGGGTACTTCCTCTCATTTCATGAAAGTTGAAGTTAATTTCGGCGATGGCTTTATCAGCATGGGTACAATGCCTTTCCTTGCTGTCCCTTACGCCCTCTATGCTGCGAACGCCGGTGAAACCGGTGGTGAAAAAGACCTTGACAAAGATCCTGAAAATGAATTACAGGTACTTTCATTCGATGGGAGCAGCCTGAGCATCAGTAAAGGCAATACCATTTCTCTCAATGATCTTATTAATGACGCCGATTCGGACCCCACAAACGAAATCCAGGATCTTAAGCTTGAAGACCAGAATCTGAGACTCACCCGTAATTCGGATCCAACCGTCATCGACCTGTCTCCCTATCTCGACAATACCGATAATCAGGAATTAAATGTTGACAAAAAAAACAATACACTTGCCATTACAAAGGGAAATAGCGTTCAAATTGATGCCGATACTACAAACGAATTGCAGGAGATCAGCCTTTCCGGTTACGACCTTAGCCTTTCAAGAAATGGGGGTACTGTGAATATTAAGCCTGATATTATTGCATTTAGGGCATTAAATGATACCTATAGTTCTTTAGATGCAGGAAAAGAAATTGATCTTATGTTCAGTACAGAACTTATGGATAATGGAAATAATCACCATGCCGGAATTTTTACAGTTCCTCCGTTAGGAGATGGATTGTACCATTTCTCATGGACCTGTAATTTCAGTAGTATAAGTGGATCTGTTTTCTCATTACATCTCATGTTAAACGGAGAATCCCATGAAATTATATATGACAACGCTGGAACCAAAACCCCATCTTTCATTCTCATGCTAGAGGAAGAAGATGTTGTGAACCTTCACCTGATAAATCAATCTGATAATTCCATAAACTATGGGAAAGGAACATTTTTCGGGTACAGAGTTCATTAAGATTTACACTGATCTGATTGCATTAACAACTATTTAGTGCCTGTCCATAAAGTCGGGTGTCTGGATCATAACCGAATCCGCCAAATGGCGGTGAGCTCAGCGAAGCTAATGTTCAAGATCAAGGCGCGCAACCGCGTGTC
>CAYRTD010000104.1:0-15311 GCA_964426915.1 uncultured Bacteroidaceae bacterium
TCCCGGAGTACCGCGGACAGGCGTGAGCTCGTTATCACTCGGTTCTGCGTTGCTGCAACCGCGTGTCGCTGAAGCTTTAGGCGCCTGCGCTAAAGCTTCAGCGACAGCGTGCGGAGGCTCAAGCCGGAAAAAGCGGAGTTTACTCGTGTAAATGAGCATTTTTCCGGCGAGCATAACGCAGATCTCGAACATTATGTACAGACACTACTTACACTCTCACCAATACCGATTTATCGGTATGACTTACCAGATAATGCAAAAACATTATCGACTAACTCCTCCCTTAACTCCTCCCTGATGAGAAGCAAAAAAACCTACTCTTTGTTACATAACATCTTTCCACATCTTGCAGATTTTATAATTTTGGAAAACAAAATATAGAGCAAAATATGGAAAAAATGATATTATTGGGAGATGAAGCTATTGCACAGGCAGCAATAGATGCCGGTTTATCAGGTATATATGCTTATCCCGGAACTCCTTCAACAGAAATAACCGAATATGTACAGGCTTCCCACAGCGCAAAAGACAAAACAATTCACAGCGATTGGTCGGCAAATGAAAAAACCGCCATGGAGGCAGCTCTGGGAATGGCCTATGCCGGAAAAAGGGCCATGGTATGCATGAAGCATGTAGGTTTAAATGTTGCTGCCGATCCTTTCATGAATTCAGCCATAACCGGGGTCAATGGAGGATTGATCATAACAGTGGCCGACGATCCATCCATGCATTCCTCACAGAATGAACAGGATTCCCGTTTCTTTGGCAAATTTGCCATGATCCCGGTCTTTGAACCCTCAACTCAGCAGGAAGCTTATGATATGGTGTTTGAAGCCTTTGAGCTGTCGGAAAAGTATTATGTTCCGGTAATGCTGAGAATTACAACCCGGTTAGCCCACTCCAGGGCAGTAGTTAAAATTCGTGAACCACAGGCTCAAAATGAATTGAACCTGCCTGTCGATCTTAAACAATTTATTCTTCTTCCCGCTCTGGCAAGAAAAAGGTATAAGATGTTGCTTGATAATCAGAAATTATTTTCCGGGGCATCGGAGAGATCATTATTCAATATTCTATATAAAGGTGAAAATAAGAAAACCGGTATTCTTGCCTGCGGTCTTGCATATAATTATTATAAGGAAATTGCCCTGAAGGAAGATCTGAAATTTCCCCTGCTGAAAATTTCACAATACCCTCTTCCTGTTGATATGATAAATAAATTCGCCAAAGATGTGGATGAAATACTTATTCTGGAAGAAGGATATCCTGTTGTAGAAGAAATGCTGAAAGGATTTTTTGAGACTCCGGTGAAAATCAGGGGAAGACTGGATGGGAGTTTGCCCAGAGACGGTGAATTGAACCCTAATCTGGTTGCAATGGCTCTGGGACTGGAGGATAAAAGGGGAGAGGACATCCCTGAAATAGTCAAAAACCGTCCTCCCTCATTATGTAAGGGCTGCAGTCATGCAGACATGTACCTTGACCTGAATAAGTCTATTGAAAAATATGGAAAGGGAAAAGTTTTCTCCGATATCGGTTGTTATACCCTTGGGGCTCTGCCACCTTTCAATTCAATTAATAGTTGTGTGGATATGGGTGCCTCAATAACAATGGCAAAAGGTGCTGCTGATGCCGGCTTGCGTCCTGCGGTAGCGGTGATTGGCGATTCCACATTCACTCATTCGGGGATGACGGGTTTACTGGATGCTATTCTTGAAAACACTCCGGTAACAATTATTATATCAGACAACTCAACAACAGGAATGACCGGTGGACAAAAGTCAAGTGCTACCGGCCGCCTGGAAAAGATCATTCTCGGCCTTGGGGTCGAAAAAGAACATTTAATCCTGCTGACCCCCTTAAAAAAACACCATGAAAATAATGTGGAACTGCTTGAGAAAGAACTGGAATATGAGGGTGTTTCTGTGATAATAGCCCAAAGGGAATGCATCCAGACGCTTAGGCGGAGAAAAAGACATGAAAAGAAGCATTAGCTTCGGTGATCCCATCGCTGATCGTCGCTCCAGTTCTAAACCAAACACTCTACCTTTATTGATAGACTTTACTCACATTATAAAATTTTTTACAAATGAAATCAGATATTATTCTTTGCGGTGTTGGTGGTCAGGGAATTTTGTCAATTGCAGCAGCCATTGGTTTTGCTGCACTTGGAAAAAAACTTAATGTTAAACAGGCCGAAGTCCATGGTATGAGCCAAAGAGGTGGTGCGGTTCAGTCTCACCTCAGGTTATCCGATAATGAGATCTTCTCAGACCTGATCCCTTATGGTGCTGCCGATCTGATCCTATCAGTGGAACCAATGGAATCTTTACGCTATTTACCCTATCTTTCAGGAGAAGGCAGGTTGATTACGAATACCTCCTCCTTTGAGAATATAGATGGTTATCCGGCGATGGATGAATTAGAAAAGGAGATCCGGAAAGTAAAGAAGCATGTTATGATAAATGCCGATGAAATTGCAAAGGAATGTGGTTCGGTAAAAGCCTCAAACATGGTAATGCTTGGGGCGGGATCAGAATTTTTAGAAATAGAAAAATCTGATTTTATTTCTGCTGTTACTAAGCTTTTCACAACTAAAGGTAAGGATATTATTGAAATGAATATCCGGGCTTTTGAAGAAGGGCGGAAAGCTGCAAAAAATTATGAGCTAAAATAATGTACAAGATCAAAAATTTAGTTATTAATTTTAAACTAAACTGATATAAGATGTTGACTGAAAAGGATCGTTCGTTAATTGAAAAGCACGGCATTCCTGTTGAAGAGGCAGAGAGGCAAATCAGGTTATTCGAGAAGGGAATTGAGTTTGTAAGACTTATAAAACCTGCTACACCCGGAGACGGGATTGAAAGACTGGAGATTAATGAGCAGCAAGCTCTGATAGATGCTTATGAAACCCAAATGGAAGGGAAATCGTCCGTTAAATTTGTTCCGGCTTCAGGAGCAGCAAGCAGAATGTTCAAGGATCTTTTTAATGCTTTGGAAAAAACCCATGAAAACGGTAACAGAGCCTTAAAAACCGATGAAAAGATGATGAATTTTTTCAGTCAACTTTCCATGTATCCTTTCTATGAAGATCTAAAAACAGTCGCAGATCAGGAAGATGAGAGTTTGGAAGCGCTTATTGAGAAAGAGAAATTCCGGGAGATATTGGAGTTGCTGCTTACTGGCAGAGGGATGCATTATGGCTCGCTTCCTAAAGCTGTTTTAAAATTCCATTCTTATCCGGAGGGTAAACGAACTGCTCTTGAAGAACATTATGAGGAAGCTTCTATGTACCTTACCGATTCCAAAGCAGCCGTAAATCTGCATTTTACGGTCTCTCCGGAGCACCTGAGTTATTTTACAACACTCAGGGAAGTATTAAACGAGAAATACAGGAATAGGCAGGGATTGTTGTTTAATGTCGGTTTTTCAGTTCAGAAGTCATCGACAGACACACTTGCCGTAGATATGGAAAATAAACCCTTTCGCCGGGAGGATGGCAGTCTTTTATTTCGTCCCGGGGGGCATGGTTCCTTGCTTGAAAATTTGGCTGAGCTGGAAGAACCAGTCGTTTTCATAAGTAATATTGATAATGTTTGCCCCGATAATAATAAAGATCGGAAAATTAGATATAAAAAAGTCCTGGGTGGATTCCTTCTGAAAAAGCTTGAAATGATCCATAATATTTTGGACAGGATTGAAAAGGGAGAACGTGGTGAATCCCTGCGAAAATATATACTGGATATAGTAGAAGAAATATCTCCCGCAATGGCAAAGGAGCTGGGTTCGGTTCAGAATGATCTTTTTAATGAAGTTGCTTACAAGTTATTAAATAAGCCTCTTCGTGTGTGCGGCATGGTAAAAAACGCAGGTGAGCCGGGTGGGGGACCCTTCTGGATACGGGATGAAGCAGGTAAGATGAGTAAACAAATCATCGAAAGTTCCCAAATCGATCCTGAGGATCCGGGACAAAATGAGATTTTTTCATCTTCTACCCATTTTAACCCGGTGGATATGGTATGTTATATCAGGGATCATAAAGGAGAAAAATTTAATTTGTCTGAATTCACAGACCCTTCAATGGCTTTTATTACTAAAAAGACAAGTGGAGGTAAGGAATTAAAAGCCCTCGAGCATCCCGGTTTGTGGAATGGTTCAATGGCCAAATGGCTCACCTGGTTCATTGAGGTTCCGGTTGAAACTTTTACTCCGGTAAAAACGGTGTTTGATCTTTTGCGACCTGAACACCAGTCATAATTTACTTTATTACCTTACAAGCCCTTCTTTCCATAGCAGGCTCCAGCCCTGCAACCAGTTACGGGAGCCGAATGCTCCTTTATAACTGACGTCTTCATACCAGGGAGAATCATATGCCGCCATATTGCTGAAAACAGTAGTCTCTGGTAAAAGGTTATAAGGGAATTCAACGATAGTAATCCCCGGATCCCCGATAGTGTTAAAACGCTCATTCATAAAATAATCTCTCATTTCCTGATGGATAGGTTCTGTGACTTTTTCTTCCGGAACCAGAATAAAAAGACTGTCTGGATTGTTGTTTGCAATATTCCAAAAAATATTATGCGAAATATCAAGCATACCGTTGCTGATTTTGCTGTAGGTATCAAATCCACCCGAATGATCAATGGAAATCCCGGCCTCATTATTCATAAAAATGGAATTTCTGTAAACTGCCCCGCTTCCTTTCTGTAAAGAGATCAAAACACTGTCATTCCCGGGTGTATTGCCAATAAAAGTGGCATTGTAAATCTCAGGCAGGGAAAAGAAATCGGGAGTGTAAGGATAAGGATTTCCTGTATGTTCAGCTAAATGATCCCCTGCCTCATCATCCTGGAGACCAAGTAGAAACTGGCATTTTCCGCGATAGCCTTCATCGAAATCAAAAGCATCGTCACCACAGAAAGCCACTGCCACATTGGAAAGGTTTACTGTCCCTCCAAATAACTCCAGCCCGTCATCCGAATTGGAGATGATTTCTATATGACTGATAAGGGTTTTTCTTCCTACACCTCCCAATGTAAGACCGTTGATTTCATTTCCTTCACCAATTTTTGTTCCTCCATGCCTGAGGGAAATATATGTGAGAATTCCTGAATTATCATCTTCAAACGCCCCACCATAAACTCCTCTTGGTTCACTGATGGGTATTCCTTCAATAAAGCTTTCACCTGAGGGAGAATTGACGGGGGCATTACCTAAAATGATCAGCCCTCCCCATAAGCCACGCGTTTTAAGTGGTACTGAACCTTCAAGGTCATCTCCTTCAACTGTGAATATTATGGGTTTATCCGAACTTCCTTCTGCAATGATTTTCCCTCCGCGTGCCACAATGAGAGCGCTGGCCCGCCTTCCCTGTCCGGTTTTGGCCCGGATTACAGTGCCTGCCTCAATTGTTAATACTTGACCATCATTAACAAACACAAAACCATCCAGAAGGTAGGATTTATCATTTGTCCAGGTAACGGTTCCGGTTCCGCCACCCAAATCCGATATCACCTCATTTTCCGGAATCAGGTACTCACTTTTTCTGCAGGAAATGATTGCGATGGCCAGAAAAATGAAAATAAGGATATTTTTATACATGCCTTAAATTTTAAATTCCAGATTTATATAGAAATAGGACTTATCCGGTCCGTTTTGTGCATATGAATACCAATCCCTGTAATTGAGGGATAGATTGATATTCGTATGAATTTTATACTGTACTCCTGTGATAACTGCACTCCCGTCATTCAATATGTTCCAGGGAACTTCTGTTTCGGGATCCAGCCCTGAGGTCAGGTGGTCGTAACGCCCGAATATCTCCCATTTATCATTTAATACATAGGTACCGTAAACAGACATGCCATCCAGATCCCGGCCAATATTAAAATTTCTGTTAATCACTTTTATATATTCATACGAAAGCCGGAAATCATCTGTCTGATAGGAAATGAATCCGGCGATCGTACTCTGAATAACTTCTTTATTCATAAAGTCGTAATAAAACCTGATGATGGTGTTATTACGTGGATAAAAACTAACTCCGGCAGCTGTTTTGTATGAATCATCCGATTGCAGGTTACTATAGCCTTCCCCGTTTGAAATAACAATATCGGCTTTGAAATAGTCATTGAATTTATATTCTGTTCCAAAACCAATATCCGCACTGGGTCCTATCTTATGTTCGTCCATAAAAGATTTATATAAATAGCGATATCCCCAGGCCTTTTCCTGAGCTTTGAACTGCAGCATACCAAAAAGTCCCATATGAAGGATCAGATTATCTTTCTGATATTTTAATTCTGCGGTTTTGAAATAGGCATACCGACGGTTAAGGGAGTATTGTGACTGGTCTTCCGGACTTCCGATATCAAGTTTGGCCTCTGCGCTAAAGTACTCATTAATATCAGTCTTGTAGCCAAGATAAACTCTTTTAATCTCCATAGCCGTACCCGGATCATCTTTCCGGAGGCCTTTATAAAAATCGGAATATACCTTTAATAGGGGTTCTCCTTTCTGGGCATTCAATTCCTGGAGTAAAAAAAACAAGATGATCAATGAGGAAAAATACAATGCTTTTTTCATGGTATTTTTTGTTTCCGCAATTATAATTTTTAAAATGTAATTTAAGATTAATTTAAGAGTAAATTAAGGTTAATGTTATGTTATGGTAATTTAGGCTTAATAATAAAACTGTAGGTTTGTGAAAACAAATATTTAATATGCAAAGCTTAAGTCTGATAGCCGCAATCTTTCTATATATAGGTTCTTTCAATGCCGGATACGGTGAAGAGAAAACGAAATCAGCTTTTATAAGTGGAACAATAATTGAAGCCTCTTCAGGGGAAGCATTGACGGGTGTTGAAATAGAAATTGTAGGTACGGGTAAAACCCTTTATTCGGATTTTGATGGAAAATTTGAAATTGAAAGACCTGAAAATGAATCCCTGGTTAGTCTGAGAATATCCTACATCTCCTATAAAAGCGTAATCATTAGAGATTTAATTCCTGATAACGGAAATTTGATTATCAGGTTAAAATCCGATAAAAAGCAATTATCCCGAGCAAGCGAAGACCCGAATTCAGAAGCTTAATCCTTATACTCCGGTTTTTTCAACTTTCTCATCAGGAACTGCGTTCCCGGGTGCTCTGTTTTCACTGATAATTTATTTACTTAGCTTTTATTTTTTTTATATCTTAGCTTTTTGTTAGTTTACTTTTAATTTAAACTAAATGGATTTTAGTAAATTTAGAATACTTCTTGTAGATGATGAACGAGATATTCTGGAATTTTTAAGTTATAATCTGGAAAAAGAAGGCTTTAAATTATATACTGCCGAAAACGGAGTCGAAGCGGTGGAAAAGGCCAAAGAGGTTGATCCCCATCTTATTCTTCTGGATGTTATGATGCCCAAAATGGATGGTATCGAGACCTGTGAACTGATCAGGTCCATACCTGAACTGAAAAATGTACTGGTGGCCTTTCTCACAGCAAGGAGCGAAGATTACAGTCAGATAGCAGGTTTTGAAGCCGGGGGGGATGACTACATCACCAAACCTATTAAACCTAAGCTTCTTGTCAGTAAGGTCAAAGCATTATTGAAACGTTATAAAAAGGTTGATAAAGATTTACTCAATATTGAAATTCCTGCTGAAATTACAGATATTAAAATCGACAAGGAAAAATATGTTGTAATCCTCAGGGGAAAAGAACTCTTCTTACCCAAAAAGGAATTTGAATTATTAAATCTACTCATTTCCAAACCGGAAAAAGTCTTTACCCGCGAAGAGATCTTTCATAATGTCTGGGGAGATAACATTATTGTTGGTGACAGAACAATTGATGTACATATTCGTAAACTTCGTGAAAAACTTGGTAAAGACTACATTAAGACGGTCAAAGGTGTCGGCTATAAATTCACAGTTTGAATGACACTCCGAGAGGAGTTAGTCGATAATAATGTTTGGATGCTCAATTTTTTTAGACTTGTGTATAAAAAGTAGCCCCGGGGGAGGGTTTGGGTAGCGCAGAGCCGAGTGATAACGAGCTTCGCAACCGCACGCTGCCGCTGAAGCTTTCCGCGAGCGGAGACGCTAGCGTAGGCGCCTAAAGCTTCAGCGACACGCGGTTGCGCGCCTTGATCTTGAACATTATGTTCCGATAGCTATCGGAACAGACACTTGACTTTATTGACAGGCATTAAGTAAGGGGGATTGGATTATCTTCATTATTCCCCAAATTCATATTATTCCCATGTTCAACAAAATCATGATTAGCTTTAACGACATGAGTAATGAACAGTAACATATTTTTGGATTCTGTCATCAGATCGAGAAATGCAAGACTGACCTTGGTTCCTGCTCCCTCTTTTTTAAGGGATTTTATCTGTTTCTTTCTTAAATTATTAATGTCTTCAATTAATTCATCTCGTTTATTTTCAAGGTCCGTGATGTGCTCGAACGAATTTTGACGAACGATAGTAAGGGCATAATTAAAGAATTCAGACATTTTTTCATTGAATTCGAGCAAATCTTCTTGTCTCTTATGGTCCAGGGGGCGGTGTTTGTTATCTACATGCCGGAATAAAGGCTCTACAGAAAAGTTCAGGCAATTAGTTGTTTCCCTCAGGTAGTCGAGAACCTGCACATAATAATGTCCTGATTCGGTATCATCTTCCTCGAGCTGTTTAATAGTGACATGAACGTTAGCCTTGAGTTTTTTGGTGGTTTTATTTAATTCTTTTACTTCTTTTAAAACACTCTGAAGATTTTTTCTTTTTTCCTTAACAAAGGCAATGATTGCGAGGTAATACAGTTTCGAGACTTTAACAATTATACTTGTTATGGTTAAGGAGCATTTCTCAATTATATTTTCCGTTGAAACAACGTTTTCTTCATGGAAATAATGCTCAGAACTTTTCTCCAATTCTCTTTTCTTGTGTACTACATGGGTCTTAATTATAATAAAAGTCACAAGAATTGCCAGTCCGATAACGGCAAACATTCCTCCAAATGACAGAATCAGGGCAACGACAAATGCTGCTGTAAAAGCGCTGATGGCGGTAAGGAACCATCCCCCCACAACCGTAAGTACACCGGTTATCCTGTAAACCGCACTTTCCCGGCCCCAGGCACCGTCGGTAAGTGAGGTTCCCATTGTAACCATGAAAGTAACATAGGTAGTAGAGAGGGGTAGTTTAAGCGAAGTGCCGATGGAAATTAATATACTTGCAACAACCAGGTTAACAGAAGCCCTCACAAGATCGAATGCCAGTATTTCCTGTTTTTTTCTATCCTTCTTTTTCATGACCGACTGATCAAACCTCTGATCGATCCATCCGTGCAATTTTTGGGGAAGAATTTTTCTCATAAAAAGACTGAAGTCTACCGACCACCTTACAAGCAGACGGGCTAATCCCGATGATTCAAATCTTTCATCGGATTCATTCTGACTGCTCAGGTCGATTGTTGTTGCGGTAACGGATCTTGCCTTCTTGGAGTAACGTAAAGCCAGTGCCATAATAAGTCCGGCAATTAGCAAAAGCATGGTAGGTGTTTGTACCGGATTTGTTAATATGTCCATAGTGAAACCACCCGGATCCGCATTATTTGCAGCAGAAAAAGCTTTGAAGGATTCAAAACCGGCAAGCGGAACCCCGATAAAGTTTACCAGGTCGTTTCCTGCAAAAGCCATAGCAAGGGCGAATGTTCCGAATAGGACAATGACTTTCAATATATTAACTTTGCTGAAGAATAAAAGTAGCTGAAAAATAATTGCACCTCCAATGAAACCGAAAATGATAATTTTCAGGTTATTATTCAATATCCATGAAACCACTGAATCGCTCATAAAACTGGAACTCCTGGCTCCTTTTACCAGAAGGAAATAGCTGATAGCAGCAACAGCAATACCACCCCAGATGCTTCCCCAGTATTTTATAGTTTTGGAGGTGTTAAAAGAAAACATTACCCGTATAAACCACTGAATGATCGCTCCAACAGTAAATGCGACAAAAACCGATAGAAATATACCGGAAATTATGGCCAGGGCACGGTCTGAATTTATGTAGGTGGACAAGGCATTGAGGGATTCGGCTGCCCGGGAAATTTTAACTACGGCCACAGCAACAGCAGACCCGAGTAATTCAAAAACTATCGAAACAGTGGTTGAAGTGGGCAGGCCATAAGTATTAAATAAATCCAGTAATATTATATCAGTAAACATTACTGCAAGAAATATTATCATGATCTCATTGAAGAAAAACATATCCGGATGAAAAATGCTTTTTCGGGCTACCTCCATCATGCCATTGGAAAAAGTGGCGCCAACAAGAATACCAACGGCAGCTACAGCCATTATTACTTTGAATGAAGCAGCTTTGGAACCGATAGCGCTGTTGAGAAAGTTCACTGCATCGTTACTGACACCAACAACAAGATCGGAAATGGCTAAAGCGAAGAGAATTACAACAATGATTATATAATAATATTCCATTTTTAAGGGCTATTAAGTTATTGAAGTTTCCGCAACAATATTATTCAAATTATCACTACCCAAGATTAACAAAATGTTAACTGTCTGTCAATTCATTGTTAAGGTACTTAACCTTCTGTTAATTAAAAGTTCTTACTATACTAAAACTAATTTAACACATGCTTAAACATTCCCCCTTACATTTAGACAATCATAATTTTAAAAAGCTATGAATGAGAATTTATACAAAATACTGGTTGTTGACGATGAGGAAGATATAGTTGAGTTTGTCAGTTACAATCTGAAAAAAGAGGGTTTCAGAGTAAATACTGCCAGGAACGGAAAAGAAGCGATTGATAAGGCTAGTGTATTTCAGCCTCATCTTATACTGCTCGATATTATGATGCCTGAAATGGATGGTATTGAAGTATGCGGAGAGATCAGGACAAATCCACATTTGTCGGACACATTAATTGCATTTTTATCTGCCCGCTCTGAGGATTATTCGCAGATTGCGGCTTACAATGCCGGGGGTGATGATTATATTTCCAAACCTATCCGGCCGAAAGTCCTGACCAGTAAAATAAAAGCATTATTGAAACGCTATAGGATGGCGAAAGAAGAAAACAAAAAAACTTCTTATGGAGAAGAAGGTAAATTTGGCGATCTTGTTGTAGACAAAGACAGGTATCTTATTATTGTATCAGGGAAGGAAATAGAACTCCCGAAAAAAGAATTCAAGCTTCTTACTCTTCTCACTTCACGTCCGTCAATGGTATTTACACGTGAAGAGATCTTCGATAAGATATGGGGTTCTGAAGTTTTTGTGAGCGACAGGACCATAGATGTTTATATAAGAAAGATAAGAGAGAAAATCGGGTCTGAGAGAATAAAAACCATAAAAGGGGTCGGATATAAGTTTGAAGCCTGACCCCCTTATAATTATTTTACCTTTACTGTTGTTGTTTCATTAATCCAGCATCCTATCCGGAAACTGTCTCCCTGATTAAGACTCCGGAAAAATGTTTCTTCTACGGATGGATAATTCGTCTTGTACTGACCGATCAGTTCATTGGCTTTATCTGCAACCGCAGGATCTTCCTGCTTTGCCCGGTAGGCATAATCGGTAGCCAGCCAGTAAGCCGCCTGTCTGTCGAATTTTTCCAGATTACAGTTTTTCACACCTTCCAGTATGGCATTTGCTGCTACGAAATAGGGATCTCCCCATCCGGGTTTGTGCTCTGCTGCAAGCATTGCCAGTTGTTTAGCTTCCTCCGGGGCATCTAGTTTTGATAGTTTCACCACTGCCAGTTGATATTCATACAGTGCCTTTTGTTCGGGGTCACTCTCGTTATCAATCGCTTTTTTAATATACTCAGCAGCTTTTTCGTAATTATCATTTTTCAGATTATACCTGGCCACCTGGTAGGCGAGATCAGGTGATGGATCTACTTCCATGAGTTTTTCATTAACATCAGCGAAAAACTCCGTATTTTCGCATCCAGAAACGGTAAGAAGGTCGAGACTTAACCTCAGAAAATCTCCTTCTACATCAGGTGCATTTATTTTATCGGCTAGGGCACTTCTGATGGCATCGCAATCAGAAATCCTCGTATTAGACAATATCTTATCCATGGTCCCACTTACACGTTTGAGTTTTGCAGGATTCTGACCTGCTTTTCTTTTCTCTTCAAGAATCGCGGAAGCGGTCATATAATCATTTAGAAATTCTGCCGGTGAGATCTTTTCAGTTTTAAGCATGACAGAACTTGTTTGAACAAGACCGGTTAATACACTTAAATTTGTCTCCTCCTCAAGGAGTTCAGCAGAATGGGAAAATGCTTCATAAGCTTTATCATATTCCTGTTCATTGTACCTTATAATGTCCATACCCTTCCTTCCCATTACATATCCTTCTTCTCCAAAATATTCTATTCTGCGGTCATAGATCATCATTAAGGTATCAAACAATTCTTGTTTCCTTTGGTCATTATTAACATCCCGTAACTTATCGGCAAAAATCTTGGCACCACTAATATAAATGTTCTTACTGGCGTCAGGACAATGCTCAAACAGTTTCTGCCATGCAGAGTAAGCATAATCGGGCAGATTTATTTTCATAAATTCTGCCATATTAGACAACTCAAGTTCACATTGAACATCTTCTGCTTGATCAGTACCTGTGCTGGAGGATCCATTTTGCCCAAGAACTATTATTCCTGAAAAAAAGATAAGGAAAGTGGTTAGTAAATATTTCAGAATAATGCGTTTCATAACAAACTTTTTTTTAGAATTTTCGTTCAAAAGTACAAAAACCATGCAACTTTGACATTATGCAATACTTTTTTTCTTTCTATAATTAAACTGATCTGCCGAATACGTAAATTAATATTTTGATCTGATTTAAAGTAAGTTAGCCCAATTTGTGAGGACTGAGTTTTCGTGGAGAACCCGGTGTAACATGCTTGAAATCTGTCTTTTGAATTCAATTTATGAATATGCCGGCTAATTTATAGTGAAAATAAATATTGCTTAAGTCTGACTGCATTAAACCTTTTTTATCATGAAGAATCCCAGATATTTTCTTTTGATAATAGTCGTGATAGTTCTTTTACCTATCGCGGGGCACCTGCTATGGCGAATACAAAAAGAAAGGCCTATGGATCTTATGATAGTTAATAAAACAGTACCCCGGGCCAGAATGAACGAAACAAAAAGTCTGAACTGGGTATTGAACTATCATAAATTTCAGAAAAAGGGAAAAGAAAATTATCATTATTCAAGAGATTATTATGGATTTTTCCCTGATGCAGTAACCAGGGATCGAAGCATTAAAGCTTTCAGACTTGAAGACCTGTCGGAATTGCCTGAAAATTATGATGGTCTTGTATATCTGGATAATGAAGGAGTTGATCTCGAAACTTCAAAACATTCAAGACTAGGTCATTATGGCGGTTTTAATAATACAGATTATCTCTTGTTTAAAGAAATGATTTCCCAGGGTAAGCTTGTTGTTGTTGAGCATAATTTTTTCTCAGAACCGACAGAAGAGCTTATAAGGTTTAATACGGAACAATTGATGGATATATATTCGCTTCACTGGCAGGGGAAGTATTTCAAGAACCTCAGTGAAAAAAAGATTCGCAATGAAATTGATCCCAAATGGTTGAAGTATTATGAAGATTATCATCAAAATGACTGGAGCTTTAAAGGGCCGGGGCTGATCCTGTGCAATTCCAAACAAAACAGGATTATCGTATTACCCGAAAAACAATATATGTTTGGTCTTCCTTTTATCAGAACAGATAAACAAATTTCCGGTACTTATCAAATACCCGGTGAGGTATGTTATACAGGCTGGTTTCAGGTGATTTATGAAGGCGGTAATGAAGTTATCAGTACAATGGATCTGAACCTGAATGAAGAAGGTGTTAATATTTTAAAGAGTAATGGCCTGGAGCCGGAATTCCCAGTTTCAGTCAAAGTGGCAAATAAACCGGTATTTTTTCTTGCAGGCGATTTTTCAAAGCAAAATGTATTTCTTCCCACATCAAAAGTCCGTTTAATCAGTGATGCATGCAGAAGTATATGCATGCTCATGCCGCAAAATCCCTCCTTCTTTTTTCAGACCTATTACTTCCCTTTAATGTCCGCGATTCTCGAAGATAACTCGATAATCAAGGAAGAATCATAAATCACATTTAATCCGGATTTATGATATAATTTAATTAATTTTTCTTTCTTTGGGATATGAATATAGTTATAGTTCAGCCTGCTATCATCTGGGAGTCGCCCGCAGAAAACCTGGAAAAATATAATCACCTTCTTTCAGGAATAAAAAATGATCCAGATCTGATCGTCCTCCCCGAAATGTTTACTACCGGCTTTTCCATGAATTCCGAAAAGCTCGCTGTGCCTCATGAAAACCCTGTGATCGGATGGATGCGGGGAAAAGCCACAAGATTTGGTTCCGCTATAACCGGGAGTCTGATAATTGAAGATACAGGTAAAAGCCCGGAGAAAGATGAAAATATCACAAAATCATTTTTCAACAGGCTTATTTTTATCAACGAAGAGGGAGAGTTAAGTTATTATGATAAACGTCATATGTTCAGAATGGGTGGGGAAGGAGATCATTTTACGGCCGGAAAGGAGAGATTGATAGTAAATTATAAAGCCTGGAGGATATGCCCGCTGATCTGCTACGATCTAAGATTCCCTGTCTGGAGCCGTAACAGGGAAGAGTATGATCTTCTTTTATATGTGGCCAATTGGCCTGCCGCAAGATCAGAGGTCTGGAATACCCTGTTACGAGCACGAGCTATAGAGAATCAATCCTGGGTCATTGGTGTTAATAGAACAGGTAAGGATGGTGAAGGAATGGAGTATAACGGTGAAAGTCAGGTCATTGACCCAAAAGGCAATGTCCTTGTAAAGCTCGGAAAAGAGGAAGCAATAACGGAAGTGAAAATATCTCTTGAAGATCTGGATATTTTCAGACAAAAATTTCCGGTCTGGAAGGACAGGGATCCTTTTAATTCAGAGTGGTAAAAACAAAGAAGGTTTCTAAAAAGTCCCTGACATAAAGAAATAGCTTATAATTTGAAAGCATAATTTTTTTAGATGGCAGAAATAACAGACCCTAAGGGTTTCGAAAACCCTTAGGGTCTGTTATTTCAGAGCAAAAAGGTAATTCTTAGAAATTTACTATCAGTTTGTAAGAATTCCAGACACCCGACTTTATAGACAGACTCTACTTAGTGTCCGTCAATAAAGTCGAGAGTCTGGATCAGAACCGAACCGCCAATTGGCGGTGAGCTCAGCGAAGCTAATGTTC
>CAYRTD010000105.1:0-15245 GCA_964426915.1 uncultured Bacteroidaceae bacterium
CGAAGGGTTACTTTTTCATCAAGGAAAAAGTAAAGGAAAATTATTTAAGTTTTTGTATATCTTTTTGTTACAAAAAGATGTCATTAGTACCGAGAAGCCGCAGCGATAGTCCTCCCTCACTCTCACACTCACCCTCACTCTCACTCTATGCCCGGGGGGTTCTCCTCTGAAGAAATTCATAAATACTCACATTCATCAGAATAAGCAACATCCCATAGAAAAAATCTTCGATGGGAATAGTGAATACCCTGAAATCCAGATTCTCATTATTATTATACCATACTATTTCCTCTTCGATAAAACTGCCGGTTAAAATACCGTTCATAAAGAGAAAGGGGATCAGAACGATCAGGTAAGCGAAATAAAACCAGCCCATAAATTTTACCCTGAAAACCAGTTCGAGAAAACTTATAAGTAATGCGAGAAAAAGGAAGGTGATGAAGGTATATATCTTATCATAATTGAGGAAAGCCATAATAAGCAGAAAACCCATTAAAAAGAAAGACAAAGGGCGGGAAATATGTCGGAAGGGATCTTTAGGAAGATAGGCTTTGAAAACATCATAAAGAAATACAGATGAATAAGGCACAGTAATAAAAAACAGCCACTCTCCGAGAGGCAGGTTAATGATCTCTATTCCTGATAAATGTATAGGATTGAATCCCCATACCCCCATGTGGGTAAATATAATATCCCATATTATGAAAACAACCAGGCTTATAGCCATAGCCGGAAAAAGATATTTCCATCTCTTATAATAATGCACTTTACGGTCGAAGCTCAATGCAAGAGGAATGCTTATTGCCAGAAGATTTAATAACAGATAAGTTGCCATAAGATCTAATATTTACCTCTTTCCGCATTTCCTTCAGCCCGGAAATATTTCCACGGAATAAAGAGGATGAAACCATAGTTTTTCCTTCCAATATGATGATCATTATGAGCCCTTACAATAGCCCGGAAATACCAGTTATCGATATTATCCAGAAGAGGCAATCGCCTGTGTACCAAGACATCGTGAAAAAGAAAATAAGCGAGTCCATAAAGAGCAATTCCAATGCCCAGCCAAAACCCGGCGGAATATTCCGGTAATCCTGTAACGATGAGAATTATACTAGGAGCAGCAAAGATCAGGGCAAAGAGATCATTCCATTCGAAAGGATGATGTTCACGGGTATGATGATCCTTATGAAGAATCCACCCAAACCCATGCATCACGTACTTATGAGTAAACCAGGCTGTGAATTCCATGAAAAAGAAAGCGCCCAATACCAGTAAAACAGGAATCAGTATATTCATTTTTTTAAAGCTTTAATTTTTTTCTATAATAAATGTGTTTGTCCATAATGTCCGGCTTATTCATTTAATATTAAATCAGTAGGACTATGATTTTGGTTTTCAAAATCATTTTATCGAACTGCGACTAGAGGGTGTCTAAAAAGTAATAATCATTTTAAAAGAACTTACAATCTGAAAGCATTCTTTTTAGACAGCCTCGAAAATAGAGGGATTTTATGGATTTTATTGATTTCATGAGCCCGATTCACCTGGTTCTGTGTTTTGTCCGACAGAAAAATGCTTATATCTTATTAAACCTGAAACGCATATAAGTGTTCAAAAGAAGAAAATACTTTCTGGGATTAGAGATACGAATACGTTTTTTTCTCACTTCAGATGCAGGTAAAGATTTAATCTTTTGGAATAACCTGTAATAATAAATATAGGACAAATAAACACCCATCCGTGATCCGGAGGGTAATAATTTAATCCCTTTAAGACCTTCCATAAAATCATTTTGAATCTCCCTCTCAATGATGGCCTTATCCCTTTCATTAAAATCCCTAAGATCTACTCCAGGAAAATAGGAACGCCCCAGTTCATCATGATCAGCGGCGATATCCCGTAAAAAATTTATTTTCTGATAGGCAGCTCCCAGCCGCATACCCATGGGCTTTAATTCCTTGTATTTTTCCTCGTCTCCGTTTACAAATACATTCAGACACATTAGTCCGACAACCTCCGCAGATCCGAAAACATATTCATTAAAATCCTCCCTGCTATAATCGTTCATGCTCAGGTCCATTTCCATACTGTGAAGAAATGCATCAATTAATTCTCTTTCAATATTATACTTATGTACCACCTCCTGAAATGAATTGAGCAGGGGATTAACACTGATCCTGTCTTCAAGCGCAAGATCAAGACTTTCCCTGAAGCGTTTGAACAGCTTCTCCTTATTGTATTCATGAAAAGTATCGACTATCTCATCGGCTAGTCTGACAAATCCGTAAATCGCATAAATAGGATTTCTCAATTCTTCACTTAAAAACCTTATGCCCATGCTGAAAGAAGTGCTGTAACTCTGCGTCAGGTTTCGGCTGAGATCATAAGAGACTTTATCATATAAAATTTTCATCATGTCCTAAATTTTATGCTTTTCAGCGATCTGCGCGGCTACCACCTGTCCGGAAATTATTGTCGGAGGCACGCCCGGTCCGGGAACCGTTAGCTGACCTGTATAATACAAATTCGGAACTCTGGATTTCATCTTTGGTTTAAAGTTTGCCGTTTGCCATAGCGTATTGGCAAGTCCGTAGGCATTTCCCTTATATGAGTTATAATCATCCATAAAATCGCGGTGTGCATAAGAGCGCTTATAAATGATGTGCTCCCCTATTTTTTGTCCTGTATTTTTTTCCAGTCTCCTGATAACCAGATCCAGATATTTTTCACGTATTTCTTCAGTATCATTTAAGGCCGGGGCTACGGGAATAAGGATAATCAGATTGTCATGGCCCTCGGGAGCAACTGAGGGATCGGTTACTGTATTATTTGAAACATATATAGCCGGATTGGTGGGCCATTTGGGCCGATCGTAAATTTCTTCAGCATGTTTCAGAAAATCTGCATCGAAGAAAAGATTATGGTGCTCAAAATTTTCGAGCTTTTTATCCAGTCCGAGATAAAAAAGCAACGAAGAGGGGGCCATCACACGTTTATCCCAATACTTCTCATCATACCTTCTGAACTTTTCCGGCAATAGTTTCTGCTCAACATGGTGATAATCGGCAGAGGCCACAATCACATCTGATTCCTTCATTTCACCGTTTACTTTCAAGCCTTTTGCATGGCCTGAATCCATAATGATCTCTTCAACATTTGCATCCATATGAAATTCGGCACCCATTTCCTCCGCTACTTTTATCATACCCTCAATCACACTATACATTCCACCTGTTGGATACCAGGTTCCCAGACTAAGATCGGCATAATTCATCAGCGTATAAAGTGCCGGGGTATTCCGGGGAGTTGCTCCCAGGAATATAACAGGAAATTCAAGTATCTGACGAAGCCTGGGATCCCTGAACTCTTTTCTGACATAACTTGAAACTGATTTAAAAAAATCAAGTTTAAAGATGCCTTTCATAAGATCCCATCTTAATAGTTCAAAATACGAGTTTCCGGGAAGGTGAACCAGTTTATTAATGCCGGTTTCGTATTTAAACTCTGCCTTCTTGAGAAATGTTTTTAGTTTTTCTCCTGCTCCGGGCTCAAAAGATTCGAACAAGGTAAGAAGTTTACTCATGCCGGCGGGCACATCAACATAATCGTCCTTGCCAAAAAACATTCTGTAACCGGGATCTACTCTTTTAAGCTGATAATAATCCTGAATATTTTTCCCAAACCTGCCGAAAAAATTTTCAAAAACCTCAGGCATCCAGTACCAGGTTGGACCCATATCGAACCTGAAGCCTTTTTCCGAGAATTTTCTGGCCCGTCCTCCCGGTATGGAATTTTTCTCATACACATGAACCTCATAACCCATATGGGCAAGATTTGCTGCGGCAGAGATACCGGAGAAACCAGCGCCTATTATATTTATTTTTTTATGACCCATTTTCTGGCAGCTTCTTTATATATTGTCGATTAAAACAATAAAAAAACAATTAAGGATTTTTTTTGTTTAATCATTCCCGGGTTATTACTGAACAAAATTATCGTGAGAAAAGAAATTTCATTTTTTGGAAATACGGAAAAGCTTGCAACAGCAATACTTTGGATACTTTTTTCCTTTGGATTTATCTTTCATAACATTTCCTTCACCCGGGGGTATGTCTTGTCAATGACAGATATATTTCTTCTAATAACGAATACACTGGTCTTTATTTTTCTTTGGGAAAAAGCAGGTTCACTTAAACTTCTTGTCTGGAGTGTTTCCGCATTCCTCATCACCTTTCTTACTGAGTTTGCAGGAGTGGAGACCGGAAAGATTTTCGGAGATTATTATTATGGCTCCACCATGAGCCTGCAGGTCGGAAAGGTACCCGTAGTAATTGCCTTTAACTGGATCATTCTTATCCTTGCTACCTATTCTATAAGCCTTAAAACTGTCAAAAACCGCTGGCTCGCACCTGTATTCAGTTCCCTGCTTATTGTGATATTCGATTTCATTATGGAGCCGGTAGCCATGTATCTGGATTATTGGCAATGGGAGGGAGACATTGTGCCGTTCCGGAACTATCTGGCCTGGTTCATCATATCCCTGGTCTTTTCATTTGCATTGTCCGTGTTCAAAATCCGCCCCGATTCAAGGATCCTGAGAAGGTATTTTTTTATCCAGCTTTTCTTTTTTCTGCTTTTCCGGATTGAAATGCTTGTGAAATAATGACCGAGGAAACCTATGTAGAAGAGTTTGCATTATGATACGATATATTTCTGATAGGCAGAAAACTTTCGGGGAGCGCAAGGGTCAAAAAACATAATCGAAGATATTGGATGCCGGGACTGCTGAAATATAAATGAAAATCTAAAATCAAACTTTAGATTTTCAATGTTTAGAACATTTTCCCCCCTATTCAACAATCGTTTTCAGGATATCAGGAAGTTGATTTTTCAAAAGGGTTGCAAACACCCTTTTTTTGGTCTTTTTCAAATCGCTCACTATACGCTCGTCCATGTTAAGGGTGTTGATGAGGTCGCCAATATAGGTCTATTACGATTGCCTGGAACTCTCTACAAAGTATTCGATATATTCAGGTAACCTGGTCCCCAGGTAATATGGCATGTTCATGAGGTAATAGGATTTGCCGCCAGGTGTTGTGGAACGAATTATCTTGAATTCTCCGGCATACATCCTTATGGCATAGGGATGGTTGCACCGGTCAATAAACTGGTGCAATGATCTTAATGTCCCTGTTTTTCCGGATTTTATCTCTATAGGGATGATTTTTTCCTTGAAAGCATACACCATATCCACTTCTGCAGAAGATTGCTTTTTATCCCTGATCCAGAAATGAGGTTTTTTCAATCTATTCGTGTTTATGGATATGATTTCCTGGGTAACCAGGTGCAGAATAATCACCTCTTTATAAGCATTGGTTAGGTCGGAAAAAGCCAGCATTTCAGCCTGAATACCCAATTCATGAATTTAGGTTAACTTAACAAATTCAAGATATCTATATAATTTTCTATCTTTGCACATTATTCCTACATAAAATTATGAGAGCTGTAATTCAAAGAGTTTCAAGCGCTTCCATAAGTACGGAAAGTGGACATAAAGAATCCATAAAAAAGGGCCTGGTTATTCTTTTGGGCATTGAAAATGAAGATAGTGCAGATGACATCCTATGGCTAAGCAAAAAAATTTGCAATCTTCGTATATTCGACGATTCGGAAGGTATGATGAATTTATCACTAAAAGACATCAATGCAATGAGCATGGTAGTTTCTCAGTTTACTCTCCATGCAAGCACAAAAAAAGGCAACCGTCCATCCTTTATTAAGGCAGCAAAACCGGAGGTAGCCGTTCGCTTATATGAAGAATTCCTGCAGGTATTCAGGAGTGAAAGCGGACATATGCCGGCAACCGGGGTATTTGGCGATCACATGGCAATCAGCCTGGTAAATGACGGACCTGTTACCATAATAATAGATACGAAAAAAAAGGAATAATGACGATTGAGGAAGCCCAGAAAAAAGTAGATGAGTGGATAAATGCCCATGGTGTAAGGTATTTTAATGAACTTACCAATATGGCAATCCTTACTGAGGAGGTAGGCGAAGTGGCCCGGATCATATCCAGAAAGTACGGAGAGCAATCGTTTAAAGAATCTGATAAGGAAAAGGAACTTGCCGATGAAATGGCCGATGTCTTATTTGTCCTCATTTGTCTGGCCAATCAGACAGGAGTAAACCTAACGGAAGCTATAAAAAAAAATCTCAGCAAAAAAACCCTCAGGGATAACAAAAGGCATAAAGAGAATAGGAAATTAAAATAAAAAAGCATGAACCTTCAAGAAAAATATAACACTGGAGCCGATTCTGTTAGAATAGGAAAAAGAGTGGATGATATTATAAGGAAGGCATCGGAAATAAAAGACGATGACCTGTATAAGAAGATTTTCGGATTAATTGACCTTACTTCACTTGATGTATCAGATACAGATGAAAAGATCATGTCTATGATCGCTAAAGTAAATCAATTCACTGAAAAATTCAGCAACCGGCCGAACGTTGCAGCTATTTGCGTTTATCCTCCTTTTGTGCGGCTTATGAAAGCTGGCCTAAAGGATAAAAATGTCAAAAAAGCCACCGTAGCCGGTTCATTTCCCTCCTCCCAGACTTTCTCTGATATAAAATTCAAAGAAGTAGAACAGGTATTAAAAGAAGGGGCGGATGAAGTTGATATTGTCCTCCCGGTAGGCAGGTTTTTGGAAAAAAAATATGATGATGTTTATACCGAAATTCACACATTAAAAAACCTGACAGGAGAAAAGCATCTGAAGGTTATCCTTGAAACCGGTGTGTTGGCTGAACCTGAAAAAATCAAGTATGCTTCCTTTTTATGTCTTGAAGCAGGAGCCGATTTTATAAAGACATCGACCGGGAAAAACGGGATCGGGGCTACACCCGAAGCCGTTTATGCCATGTGTGAGACGATAAGGGATTTCCATGAAAAGACAGGCAGGAAAGCCGGAATCAAGCCTGCAGGAGGCATTTCTGATGCCACCACAGCTATTCAGTATTATCTGATTGTTGAAGAAGTCCTTGGAGATGGATGGTTACATCCCTCCTTGTTCAGGATAGGCGCAAGCCGTCTTGCCAATAATCTCTTAGGAAAAGAATATTTCTGATCAGGATAAAACCGCAGACTGCGGCTGGCTATTTTGAAAGTAAATTCATCCTGATTTAAATAATTGGTACTTTTGGAAAAAAATTATTTGTGAGCATTCAGCAGGATAAAATACCCGACAGTACGAGGCTGAGAAAAGATTCAGTTCAAATACAAGAAGAACAGCCGGTCTCGGTATTTGTGACCGAAGAATCGGATATTCCTGTAAATTACCGTATACCTGAAGATGTAAACAGAGATCTGACCCCCGACTGGATATTATACTTCTCTATTGCTTCACTGGCTATACTTGCCTGGCTGAAATTATTATACTCGAAATTCATCCACAATATCTTCAGATCCTCATTAAATTATCAACTATCACTGAAAATATTTAATGACGCCGGATTAGTTCAGAAGAGGATTTTTGTTTTTCTTAATATATTCTACTATTTAACAACAGGCATATTTATATATCTGGTTTTCGATTATTTTAATTATTATCCTTTTGGCCTGAAGGAACTGAAACTTTTAGGAGCTATTGTAAGCTTAATGCTGGCATATTCCCTTTTCAGATATCTTATGATGAAAATAAGCGGATACCTTTTTAATCGCCGAAAATTGTTCTCAGAAGCGGTATTTCACAATTTTCTTTACAATAAAATTGCCGGAATTATCATTATTCCTTTTATTTTACTGCTAGCTTATACCAGGGGCATATTTCAGGATATATCAGCATTTGCAGGGATTAGCGTACTCTTAGTTATGTTTTTAATGCGCCTAATAAGGCTGTCAGTTTTCATATTAAGATCAGTTGTTTTAATATTCTATTTTATTTTATACCTTTGTAGCCTTGAAATTATACCATTACTGGTAATTTCAAAACTATTATTGTCATTGTCGCAGGGACCTTAACCAATTAAGCAGAAGAAGTTTATGACAAGAATTAAAAAGATTTTGGTTTCGCAACCCAAACCAGAATCAGACAAATCCCCCTATTTCGAACTAGCCGAAAAAAACAATGTAAAAATTGACTTCCGGCCATTTATTCAGGTGGAAGGTATTTCGGTTAAAGAATTCCGACAAACCAGAATTGACCTTCTGGAACACACTGCGGTGATTTTTACTTCAAAGCATGCGATTGATAATTACTTTCGTATGGCTGAAGAAATGCGAATTACCATTCCAGACAGTATGAAGTATTTCTGTAAATCGGAAGCTACTGCATACTATCTGCAAAAGTACATCGTATACCGCAAGAGAAAGATTTTTTTCAGTGCTACAGGAAAATTTCCCGATTTAATGGAGAGTGTTCTGAAGCACAAGAATGAGAACTTTCTGATACCTCTTTCCAATACACATAAAGAGGATATTCCCAAGATTCTTAAAGATAATGGTATCAAATTTACCAAGGCAACTCTTTACAATACAATTAGCTCTGATCTTTCCGATCTTGCCGAAGTAAATTATGACATCCTTGTTTTTTACAGTCCGTCCGGAATAAAGTCTCTGTTTCAAAATTTTCCGGATTTTGAACAAAAAAATACCAAAATTGCTTCATGGGGTGTAAATACCGCTGAAGCTGTTGAAGAGGCAGGTCTTAGAATTGATATAAAAGCTCCCTTACCGGACGCCCCTTCTATGACAATGGCTATTGAAAAGTTTATTAAAGATTTCAATAAGAACGGTAAGAAATAGCTTTTTAAATAAAATTTATTTTCCTCCCTGAAAACTTTACCTTTGGGTACACATTTTCAGGGAGGTTTTTTATGTCTCAATTCCAATTCGGTAAGGATGAAAAACTGAAAAGCCGAAAGGCCATTTCAACTCTTTTTACATCAGGCAAATCGGTATATTCTTATCCGGTAAAGATCCTCTTTCTTGATTCAGCATCCCAAACACACACCCCCCATCCTGTTAAATGTGGTTTTTCAGCCTCAAAAAGGAGCCACAGAAGGGCCGTTGACAGGAATCTTTTAAAGCGCAGGATGCGGGAAGCATACCGGTTGAATAAAGAGGAAATCATAAATATTTCAAAGGCGAAAAACATTTCTCTGGATCTTTTCATTGTCTATGTTGCCGACAGTATTGAATCCTTTTCCAGAATTGAAGAGGGGATCACTATATGTCTAAAAAAACTGATTCCTGATATTTCGGAGAAATAATTTATTTCAGTAAACTGCGTTTTTGGGGCTTGTGCCACCGCAAGCTATCCCTGAAGCTTTCCGCGAGCGTAGAAGCTCTGCGCTGCGCCTTCAGGCAAGCTTTCGGCGGCCGAAGGGAGACGCTAGCGTAGGCGTCTCAATCTTCGGCGACACGCCGGTCGGAGCTTGACGGACCCAAAATAATGTTTACAGTCTTATGTGTATTTAACGTTTTTTGTTCATTTGATATATTTTTGTAAACTTCAGATAGGTTTCTGGGTCACCGTCTTTTTTACCTTCAGGAAAAAAGCTGTTAAAGCTGAAATAATGTATAATCTTTTTATATAACTTTAGAAGCTAACTTAACAACACCCCATTTATCATGCACACCCGGTCTTATACCCTAAAACTTCTTATTGCGGTTTTCTTTCTTCTCGGTACCTCCTGTAACCATAAAGAATCAAGCTCAAAAACGGAAACTGCTCCCCGTTATAACCCAGATGTGGCGGCTTTTACTTCGGGCCTGATTTCCAGTCAAACCCCGATAAGAATAAAGCTTTCTTCAGAATATCCTGAAGCGATTGATCCTGACATAGCCCTGGGGAAGGAAACCTATACAATTGAACCAAAGATTGAAGGTGAGTTATACTGGACGGATAAAAGTAGCCTGGAATTCAGGCCTAAAAAAAAATTCCCTTCGGGAGAAGACTTCACAATGAAGCTACGGCTCTCACGGCTGTTAAAAAACAGAGATTCCAAAGACTTTAGCTTCACATTCAGTACCATCCCCCTGAATCTCAGGGTTGAATTTACCGGGTTAAAATCCTATAGCAATACCAATTTGAAATGGAACCGGATTGAGGGCCGCATATCCGTTTCAGATATAATCAGCATCAGCGATCTCGAAAGCATTCTCACGGCGAGCCAGAATGACAGAATTCTGAATATTGAATGGGATCATGAATCACCCACCCGGCATTTCTTTATTATTGACAGTGTTGAAAGAAAAGAGAGCAAAGAAAAGCTTGAAGTTCTTTGGAATGGAAAACCTGCAGGCATAAATATCAAAGGTTCCCGGGAATATATTATTCCTTCCCTTAGTGAATTTGTGTTTATGGAACACAAGATCCTTCACCAACCGGAACAGTATATTTCATTACTGTTTTCCGACCCATTAGATGCAAATCAGGACCTTAAGGGACTTATTAAGCTGGAAAACAATACATCTCTACGTTTCTCAGTTGAGGATAATGAAATACGTATTTTCCCCAATGTACGTCAAAAGGGCACCATCAGCCTGAATATAGAACCAGGGATCCTTAATATTCTTAATCATAAATATACAGGTTCACACAACCTGACCCTGATTTTTGAGGAACTTAAACCCGGAGTAAGACTTATCGGAGAAGGGGTGATAATTCCCGGGGCAGGAAGCCTTCTTTTCCCTTTCGAGGCGGTTAATCTAAAAGCGGTTGATGTAAAGGTGATAAAGATCTTTGAAAACAATGTATCCCAGTTTTTACAGGTAAATCAGCTTTCAGGACAAAACCAGCTTAAAAGAGCAGGCAGGCTAATACTGAAAAAAACAGTGGACCTGATCCCTGAAAGACCCATAAATTTTGGTGAATGGAATGCCTTTTCATTGGATCTTACGGACCTGATTGAACCTGACCCTGGCGCTATTTACAGAGTAGAACTTGGGTTCAGACGAAAACACTCTCTTTATCCCTGTGAGGATCAGTCGTATGTTGATAAACTCAGGGACATTGAAGATGATTTTGAAAAGGTGGAGGAAGATGAGCTCGCATACTGGGATGCTTCATACGGAAATTATGATTATAACTATGATTACCGGAACTATAATTACAGGGAAAGGAATGACCCCTGCAGCGATTCATATTTCAATTATTACGGAAGAAAAGTAGCAAGAAACATTCTGGCTTCCAATCTTGGTATAATAGCCAAAACCGGCCGAGATAAATCCATTCTTTTTGCCATTACTGACATTGCCACATCCGAGCCCTTACAGGCTGTGAAAATCGATATATATAACTTTCAGCGTCAGCTACTCGCTTCACTTACTACAGGACAGGATGGAACAGCCACTGCGAAACTTGATAATGAACCATACCTGGCAATAGCTTCAAAAAATGATGAGAGAGGATACCTGAGAATTGACAAGGGATCTTCATTGTCGTTGAGCCAGTTCGATATTTCAGGTGCACAGACCCGGAAAAGTATTAAGGGTTTTATTTATGGCGAAAGAGGGGTATGGAGACCCGGAGACAGTCTGTTCATAACATTCATTTTGGAAGATGAAAAAAATTCAATACCCGAAAACCACCCGGTACAGTTCGAGCTTTATGATCCGAGGGGGAAACTAAGAAAATCAAAAAACATTACACAAGGAACAAATGGTTTTTATCCCTTTCATACATCAACCATGCCTGATGATCCCACAGGTATGTGGAATTTAAAAGTGCAGGTCGGAGGAGCTGCTTTTTATAAATCAATCCGGGTAGAGACCGTAAAACCTAACCGGTTAAAGATAGATCTGGATTTTGGTAAGAAGATCATCTATTCCGACACGGAGGATATGAAAGGCAGGCTAACTGTTAAATGGCTGCACGGAGCAACGGCCGGAGGACTGAAGGTAAGAGTGGATGTCAACTTCAAGCCAAAGGCAACAGCATTTAAAAATTATAGTGATTACAGCTTTAGCACTGATTCAAGGTCATTCAGCAGCAGGGAAAAGCTAATCTTTGACGGGACTCTCAATCCGTCGGGAGAAGCAACCTTCCGTCCGGACTTCAATCTCAAAAAACAGGTTCCCGGGATGGTAACGGCAGTTTTCACAACACGAGCATTTGAAAAAGGAGGGGATTTCAGCATTAACAGATTTTCGATTCCTTATTCTCCCTACCCTGTTTATTGCGGCTTGAACACCCCCCAGGGAGACCGGTATGGAATGCTGGTAACCGACAGTCTGTATGATTTTAATGTTATAACGCTAAAGGAAACCGGAGAGCCTATTCCGCGCAAAGATCTGGATGTAAAGGTTTATAAGCTTCAGTGGAGGTGGTGGTGGCACAGTGCAAATGAAAATCTTGCTTCCTATACGGGAAATCCGGCACATAAGCCTGTTTTCTCGACCAGGATAAATACATCGGAAGACGGGAAAGGAAAATTCAAATTCAAAATCGCATACCCGGAATGGGGCCGGTTTCTAATCGTGGTAACTGATCCGACAGGGGGTCACTCCTGCTCCCGGACAATTTATTTCGACTGGCCGGGATGGGCAGGCAGAGCAACCCGAAAGGATCCTAATTCAGCAAGTATTTTGCCATTCAGTGCGGATAAAACAAAATACAATGTTGGGGAAAGTGCAAAAATCACAATCCCAACGAGCAGAGAGGGAAGGATTTTTCTCAGTATTGAAAACGGAACGAAGGTAATAGATCATTATTGGTTAAAATCAACCGGGGAAGAAACAAGTTTCAGTTTTACCATAACCCCCGAAATGGCTCCAAATGTCTTTGTTAATGTCAGTCTCATTCAACCTCATTCCCTCACCGGCAACGACCTTCCGATCAGAATGTATGGCGTAATTCCGGTTTTGGTTGAAGATCCTGCCACCCACCTTGAACCCATTATCCGGATGCCGGAAGTATTAAAACCCGAAAGTGAAACGGAGGTGGAGATCTATGAAAAAGAAGGCAGAAAAATGTCTTATACATTGGCTATTGTCGACGAAGGACTGCTTGATCTCACTAATTACAAAACTCCGGATCCGTGGCCGGCTTTTTATGCAAAGGAAGCACTCGGAGTCTCCACTTTTGATCTTTATAATCTTGTTCTGGGAGCTTATGGAGGAAGAATTGACGGTGTATTCAGTATTGGTGGAGCAATGGAATCAGATGAAACAACAGAACCTGGTAAGCGGGCAAACAGGTTTCCGCCGATGGTTAAATTTGCTGGACCTTTCCATCTGGATAAGGGTGAGACAAATAAGCATAGCATAAAGATCCCTAATTACGTCGGATCAGTCAGAACAATGGTAATTGCTGGTCATAAGGATGCCTATGGTAATACAGAAAAAACCCTTCCGGTAAGGAAAGCTCTGATGGTACTTTCCACTCTCCCCAGGGTATTGAGTCCCGGGGAAGAACTAAGGCTTCCCGTAACAGTTTTTGCTATGGAAGATTATGTCAAAAACGTAAGTATAACTCTGGAAAGCAACGATTTATTCCTACCCGAAGAAACACAGAAAGATATTGAATTCGAAAATAAAGGAGATAAAAATGTATTTTTCAATCTGAAGGTAAAGGAAAAAACAGGTATAGGAAAGATCAGGGTCAGCGTGGCTTCCGGGAATGAAAAAGCCCATCACGAAATTGAGCTGGAAATCCGGTCGCCAAATCCTGAAGTCACAGAATTCACCTGGTCATCAATAGAACCCGGAGAGGAATGGAGTTCCCATATTGAACTACCCGGTATCGCAGGCACAAATTCTTCTGTCATGGAAGTATTCTCGGTTCCCCCTTTCGATTTTGGAAGAAGGCTTAAGAGTCTTTTACGTTACCCTCATGGATGTATTGAGCAAACCACATCAGCAGCATTCCCCCAGTTATATCTGAGGGATATTATGGAAACAAATAAGAAAATGCTTGAAATGACCGAGGAAAATGTAAAAGCAGCAATTAAAAGGATCGGAAATTTCCGCTTAGCCTCGGGCGGGTTTTCCTACTGGCCTCAGGCAACTGCTGAAAATGACTGGAGCACCAGTTATGCCGGCCATTTTCTACTGAAAGCCAAAGAAAAAGGCTATGATGTTCCGCAACTATGGCTCGACAACTGGATAAATTACCAGAAAAAGACAGCCCGCCGATGGACAGGTAATAAATATGAAAACCCCTGGCAAGAAAGAGCCCTTTACATGAATCAGGCTTACCGGCTTTACACACTTGCACTTGCAGGTGAAGCAGAAAATGGAGCCATGAACCGTCTCAGGGAAAAAGAAAGACCCTCTATGGCAAGCTGGCACCTGATTGCCGCCTATGCACTTGCCGGTAAAAAAGATATAGCCAGGCAAATGATGCGAAATGAAAGCACGGAAACATCAAATTATAATACCACACAGGTTTATACATACGGATCGCCCCTGAGGGATAAGGCGATAATCCTGGAGACCATGAATATTCTGGGTGAAAAAGAAGAAGCAGTACCCATTCTGCAACATTTATCGGAAAGCCTGAGTTCAGAAAACTGGTACAGCACTCAAACTATGGGTTATGCACTCATGGCAATCGCAGAATATATTGGTGAAAATAATACTTCCGACAAGTTGAGTTTTGATTATTCGTGGGACAGCCCTGCGACGGAACATGCAGAGACGTCAAATCCTATGGCAATTATTTCCAGGGAAATGGGGAATATAGAAGTTTCAAAGCTCAGGATCAGAAATAAGGCTGAGAGCACTCTTTATGTCAGAGTCTCATCGATCGGAACGCCAATGGCCGGTAACGAAAAGGCATATAGCAGTAATTTACAGATGAATGTGGAATACAAAGATATGGAGGGTAATAAACTGGATGTCACAAGCCTTGATCAGGGAACCGATTTTGTGGCAATAGTACATGTCCGTAATCCCGGATCTCTGGGTTACTATTCCGACCTGGCACTTACACAAATCTTTCCCTCAGGCTGGGAAATTCAAAACATGAGGATGTTTGAAACCAATATTGGAAACTTCGATCAGCCCGCCTATCAGGATATAAGAGATGACCGCATCTACAGTTATTTTGATCTTTCACAACACAATCCGGTAAGTATAGGGATAAAATTAACAGCAAGTTATGCAGGAAAATTCTATTTGCCTGGCATATCGTGCAAGGCTATGTACCGGGATGATATTTCTGCCCTGGTTCCGGGAAAATGGATTGAGGTTGTTGTGCCAGGAGATAGCTGACTTTATTGACAGACACTAATTA
>CAYRTD010000106.1:0-15125 GCA_964426915.1 uncultured Bacteroidaceae bacterium
TGAAATCTTTGAATCTGACCTTACATTTAGAGCAGCTCGTCGCGGCTTAATTTTTAACCTAAGAAGCGATGAGTAAGAAAAAATCAAAAGTAGACCGGCGAGTGTTTATCCTGGTATTAATAACCAGTGTAATTACTTTACTTAAGGAGTTAATTGAATTAATAAAAATGGTACTGGGTTAATTGAGTAGTTTACACGCCTCCCCACCTCCAACCCTTCCTCCTCCGCTAAAGCTGCGGCGGACACGTCTGCAGCAGTTTTTTGTCCTGCCTTTTGCAGTTGCCGATTGCGCCGCGCATGGCAAAAGCCACGCCAAAAAACTGCCGCCCCGGGCAACGGTACATACTGTGTCCGTATATGCAACCCTCCGCCGGAAATAAGATCCTACTTCCAACCGAAATTTTTTCTTTTAACTGAAAACCATCTCAATCTTGGAATTAGCTCCCTATTAAATAAATCAAAAAACCTTGGAACGGTGGATACAATTTCTGAAGAAGCTCTACAGATAAAGTCTTTGGGAAGGTATTGGTGAAATGTCTACAGGTAAGCCTTCGGCCTACTACAACTTTTAGAGGAAAAAAGGAGCTCGTAATTTGCGCCTCAAAAACTACCTGGAAAAAGCATCAAGATTTTCTGAGTTGATCCGTCAAAAGGAGGAAACAGGACTTTTAATTAAAGAAATCCTTAAACTTTTTCTTTGTCAAAAAGGTCTTGATCATTTCAAAGACCATATTTTTTTCTTCCTGATCCAGTTCCTGCCTGCCGTCGGCTAGCATTTGGCATCCGATGGGATCAGTTTCAATTGTTCCACGGTAGATTTATCTTCCAGACTGATCTCTACTCTAATAGTTGGAACTGTGCATGCCGATTAAGTCAAGATCATAGAGAATTGATGATGAAGTTTCATCTTTTTGTTTGTATATTTGTTTAGAATCAACTGGTCGATGGAACAAAAAGAGAATAGCAGAGCACTAATAAAAGCGACAGTTAGTAAATATCTTCCTGATGCTGAAATTCTCTTGTTTGGTTCCAGGGCCAGAAATGATGCACTTATAGACAGTGATTATGATATCCTGATTAAGATTAAGAATCAGATTACTGTGAAGGAAAAAATCATTCTCAGGACCAAAATTCGAAAAGAGCTACTCAAGAAAGATATTCTGTCAGATATTCTGATCCAATCACATGCTGAAATTGAGAAGAAGAGAAATTTGCCTGGCCATATAATCCGCAATCTCATGAAAGATGCAATTGTTTTATGAGAGAAGAAAAGTTAGAATACATAAGAAACTGGATATTCCGAGCCAGGGAGGATTTTTCTGTGATTGAAAGTCTGGAAAAGTCTGGTCTTGAATTCTACACAAGTACCATTTGTTTTCACTCACAACAGGCTGTGGAGAAGTACCTGAAAGCTTTTTTAATTTTTCATGATGTTGATTTCCCCAAAACTCATGACGTTGATTATCTTTTGTTAGAGTGTAAGAAAATTGATAGGGAAAATTTTGGTATTGATCTGAAAAGTTTAACTGAATTTGGAGTTTCAGTAAGATATCCGGATGATTTCTATATTCCGGGAGTCGAAGAAACAAAGGAATATATTGAAATAGCTCAAGTAGTAAAATATTCAGTTGAATTATTATTAAAACCCGTTCTGGATGAAAAGTAATATATGTGTTGTTCTTTGAAAATACTTGCATCCATCATAAATAGACTATAACTTACAACAGTTCTCATTATAATGGCTGCAGTTCTTTATGATGGGTATGATGGATTAGAAAAAAGTCATTGGTACGATTATGGATTTAGTTTTTATGATCCTGCATTGGGTAGGTGGCAATTTTTAGAATTTGATGCAGAAATTGACAGAAGTTGGAGCCATTTTGTTGTTGCCTTCCCTGAATGCTCAATTTAATCCAGGGAAACAAGCTCAGAGTTTTATGAATTTGTAAAATGACTATGGTTGCGCTATTTTGCTTGAAAATTCCATCATAAAAATACAATCATTGCATCATTTTTGTATCATTTACAATGAGATGGTTACTACCTTAAAATATGGTTCAAAGGATGAAAGCTTATCAAAGCTGCTTGAGCGTTTAAATAAGCGGTCCAGAAGAGGTATTAATGTGAAGAAATATGCAGGAATCCTTAAGTTGGATAAGGATCCACTTTCAATCCAAAAAGAATTGAGGAATGACTGGGAATAAATTATTCCTTGATACCAATATTCTGCTTTATCTTTTAGATGGTGATGAAACTCTTGTTCATTCACTTGATAAAAAGCAGTTTTACATCTCATTTTATTACCCAACTGGAACTTCTTTCCTTTAAAAATCTTTCAAGCAAACAGGAACAACTGATCAATGAATTGATATCTGAATGTGTTGTTATTGACTTGAATAACGAAATAAAGCAGCTAACTATCGAATACAGAAAAAGGTATAAACTCAAGTTGCCGGATTGTCTTGTAGCTGCAACTGCTCAATATATGGACCTTCCCTTAATTACTGCAGATGCTGATTTTAAAAAAGTTGAAGAATTGAATCTGATTTATTATGAGCGGTAAATTAATATAACTGACTTTCTCACTTCCAGCATTTTATCTTGGATTCCATGTCTGAAAAAGGTTTAAACCTTTCGGCTATAATATTTGATATGCCAAAAAACAACTTCAAATGCTTTACATACAAACCGTTTCGACCTTCTTATTCGAAACATTAGAACATTTGATGAAATTGGAGTCATTACAAGGATTTCGATTGGTAGTGGATTGGAACGGAATAAAAGCAAGCATAAAGGAAGAACTTCAAGTATTCGTAAACCAGGAATTACAGAAATGAGCCCCCACTGCACTGGTCTTTGCATGGACGGAAGCCTACTTTCAATAAATTCTCAATCCATGTAGGCAATTAACATATCAAATTCCACTTTGCCATTTTTATATTCGAAATAATAAATAGCCTTTCCGGCAATATGACCATCCTCATAGTAAGCGATCAAATGATTCTTCCCCAGTAATAGAACTTTAACAAATTGCATTTTACCTCCCAGAACCCCTTCGGTGGGAATTAATTCAGGTTTTCGCTTTAATGAATTGATAATAAATTCTTCCGGATTCTCAATCCCGTCATTCAGTAATTCTCTTCCATGCACGTTGTTATTATACCAGAAATTTAATTCTCTCCTGAGTTCTTCATTAATCTGTAAAATGGAGTCAATTTTCGTATGAAGTTGATCATTACGTTCAATTAATCTACTCTTTTCAGAATTTAAGGATTCTATTTCTGATAAAAGTTCTTCTTTTTCTGATTTATAATTGCAACCTGCCATTATAATCGCCAAAAAGAATATGAATAGCTTTCTCATTATAAAATTATTTAGTGTCTGTTTCAGAACCGAACCGCCAACTGGCGGTGAGCTCAGCGAAGCTAATGTTCTTTAAAGAATTTTAAATAGCAAATCAGGATTTAATGTGTATTAAGTTCGGCACTAATTACATACGAATATAAAATAAAAATATGACAAATGATTTTGTTTTTGCTTCTTTATGAGCCAGCAACTCAACAGCGTCTCTATGACCCATTAACCCAATACGGCCTTTCAAACCTCCTCCCAAAAGCCCCGTTCTTCTTCAAATTACTATCCCAGTAAAAATTCGACATCCCTGTTTTAGCCATTAGCGTAAAGAAAAATCTCCGGGTAGCTGACATTTTATAAGGTTTTCTTAATTCATTCATTATTTTCGGAGAAAAAGACCGGTATTTACCGAAGTGCTCTCCCAGTGCCCGGAAGTTTCCGAAAAGCTTTCTTGTCATCAAAGGTGGCATAATCTGTATCCCCTCTACCCCACCCTTAATGACTGTACCCAGATATTCCAGTTCCAATCTCCGGCTAAGTTTCTCAAGATAACGTTCCACATAAACCGAATGAATAGCCTCCGGAAATCCGGATTGAACAATAAATCCGATTTTCTTTAAACGATCGGATTTAAGATTTGCCAGGTTTTCAAAAAACTCCTTGACAATTCCAGGCATGCTGTCGGTATACAAAGGGAAAACTATAATCATTATTTCAGTATTCCGGACGGTTTCTTCTATTTTTTCCTTTTCTTTTTTGCTGGCCAGATGATGAACACTCACAGGATCAGAAGAATTCTTCCTGTAGCCTTCCAGGAACTGATGTATTAGCAACAATGAATTGCTTTTTTTATTTCTGGGCGACCCGTTTATTAGTGCAAGTTTCATAGATAATATCTTCAATTTTATCCTGGTCCGTGAATTTCAAATACTTTCTCCGGCAGTGAAAATTTATGGCTAAACGATCATAAATATCTTTTATAATATCAAGATCCTCCTTATCGGTATCTGCTTCTTTCTGAAGAAGAAGACCAAAATCCGGATATTTATCATACCGCTTTCTGTGATGGCATTCTCCATTTATCAGTTCAATATATGGATGAAGAAGCACAATAAGGCGATCGGTGATCTTCTTTAGAGCAGAGCTTGTAAAACCGGCCATCAGCGGTGAAGCGAAAATTATAAAGTCGGAATTAATTACCGATGGGAAGATCTTCTCCCCTTCATCTTTGATAGAACATTCCCCCGGTGTCTTCCACCAGCAACTCCAGCAACCGGTACAATAGCGAAGGTTCATCTCGTTCAGATTGTAGAGATG
The DNA here is from genome assembly GCA_964426915.1 of uncultured Bacteroidaceae bacterium. GTDB lineage: Bacteria > Bacteroidota > Bacteroidia > Bacteroidales > CAYRTD01. The sequence continues at coordinate 4,672 of CAYRTD010000106.1, forward strand.
GCAACTATGATCTTCTTTGATCTTTTTGTTTAATTGATCTATGTATGCAGAAAATTCATCCGGTTGCGATCTCATATTACCATTGAGGATGGTGATTTTCATGGCTGATTTTGTATTTGTTATAAAAATAAGAATAATTTTGAAAGGAGGCCATGAAGAGAAGTTAAAAGAGTTTTGCTTCAATTATTGGTGAATAAGCACACTCCGAAAAATGTTTTTTAGTTTTGGCTTACTTACAAATTGAAAGCATGCCTCCGTTTGACCCTTACCCCCCCACGGATGAATATTCACTCAGCCAAACTTGGGATTGAAATGTCCAAAAGTTTATAATTTTTGGTATATTTGTCTTCAAAGCTCTATCAATGAAAACAGAAAGCCAGATATTAAAAAATTACTTTGGGCTTGTCAGAAGCTTATCACCTGGAATTAAATTAAAACTAATTGAGAAGCTCTCACAATCAATAGGTAAGGATATCAGATTTGAAAAGGATAGCATGGGAAAGGCATTTGGTGCATGGAATGATTCTCGGGATTCAGAACAAATAATTCAGGAACTTCGTGAAAGTAGAGCATTTTACCGCAAAACGGATTCACTTTGAAAAAATATCTTTTCGATACTGATATTTGCATATATTATATTAAAGGGAAATTCGACCTTGACCTCAAGTTTAACTCCATTAAAAAGCAAAACAGATTTATTTCAGAAATAACTCTTGCTGAATTAAAATATGGAGTTAGAAACAGCGATTTTCCTGAAGAGAATGAAGCTATTTTGGAAAATTTTTTATCGGGAGTCCAAATATTACCAATTTATAATGCACTTGATTTATATGCTAAAGAAAAAGCCAGATTGCGTAAAAAAGGAGAAATGGTTGATGAATTCGATCTACTAATTGGAGTTTCTGCAATCGTAAATAATTTGATACTGGTAACAAATAATGAATCTCACTTTAACCGGCTTAAGGGCATAATAATTGAAAATTGGACAAAAAATTGAACAATTCCCTGGATTATTGTCCCATTACTATAGACGCTTCATATCTACCTGGAGACCCCAGCCGTACCACTAGCGATAAGATAAATGTAGCCTACATTGGACCTGGTACGCTGGGATTGCATGAACTTCCGGCACTCCTGAACATCCCGGATGTAAAGGTTACCGCCATATGTGATCCACAACGAAAAGCTATTAGTGAGCTCAAGTTTTAACTGGGTAAAGAATCCGAAAAAAATCATACAACTGCCCGTTTAATCAGTGCATCCTGTAAACCATAGCATTAATATTCATTCCTGCACCCACAGACGCAAACACAATTGTATCATTACTGGTGATTTTGTGGGGAGGTAATTCATTTTTTAAAATAAGGTCAAACAAGGTAGGTAGTGTAGCAACGGAGGTGTTCCCCAGCCAGGATATTGTCATAGGCATTACATGTTCAGGGAGATCAGAGATCCCGTAAAGTCTATAAAACCGTTTTAAAATGGCATCATCCATTTTTCCGTTAGCCTGATGAATAAGGATTTTCTTTATTTCCTGAATATCTGTATTGCTCATCTCAATGCTGTCTTTCATTGCCTGGGGTACCCTTTCAAGAGCATATTGATAAAGTCTCCGGCCGTTCATTTTCAAAAAAAGATCATTCTTGTTTTCATCATTTGTCCTGAATGACTTGCTCATATAAAGCATCCTGGAATACAGCAATGTATCGGAGCGGGTTTTATGGGAAAGTATTCCCACAGGTTTATCACTCTCCATGGCTTCCAGAATGACTGCTCCTGCCCCGTCTGCATAAAGCATACTGTCTCTGTCATGCGGATCGCTGACCCTGGAAAGGACTTCAGCTCCGATAACGAGAATCTTTTTCGCATCACCCGACTTAATAAAATAATCTGCCTGAATTACTGCCTGCAACCAGCCCGGGCAACCAAAAGGCAAGTCGTAAGCAACGGTTTCCGGATTTTCAATTTTTAAATTGTACTTAACACGGGCGGCCAGACTTGGAACAATGTCAGTCCTTCTATTATCATGCATCACATCGCCGAAATTGTGGGCAACAATAATATAATCCAATTCTTCTTTTTCAATCCCGGCATTTTTAATAGCATCCTCAGCAGCAAACCCGGCTATGTCGGAAGTTACCAGTTCATCTTTAACATATCTCCTCTCCTTGATGGCTGTGATCTCAAAAAACTTATCAATGATCTCCTGATTATCCTTTTTCAGTTTTCTGCCTGCATCATCATAAAATTCATTGTTGAGGAAATCCTCATTTTTAATTTTTCTTGTAGGAATATACTTTCCTGTTCCGGTAATTATAGTGTATAGCTTATTATCCATAGTGAGATGTAAAATTATTTGTAAAAAGTCTAATTATACTTTATTTCTAAATAAAAAAAATTCGCGCTTGATTAATAAGATATGCAACCACAGCTCCTCCAAAGGCGGACAGGTTCACAGATTAAAATTATTATTCTCATTCGTTGCAATTAATTTTCACGGATTCCTTTCTGTTTTTACAGAAAGCTTTCTGTGTCAATCTAACTAGTACGCATGCAATTATTATTCTTAATCTGTGAACTTACCGATAGCGATCTCATGAACAGCCAAAGGCTGTGAGTAATCTGTGGCAACAATTATTTATTAGTGCAAAACTTCAGTAAATAAAAAACAATAGTGATCATGAATGGTTTTCATGAGAAGGATTTTTTTTATAAAGGAGGAAACAAACAGCTACCTGAAATAAATTAATTGACAAGAATATCGCTTTAAACATCTGCGAAGAATCCTTGTTTATACATTGTTCTCTTAAAAATAACCATGAAGGCAAACCAAACCATATCCGGTTCCCTTCTTTTATATCTGCTTGTCTTTCTCTTTTGCAGGCCTCTTAATGCTTTTTCCCACTTCAATCCTATTATTGATAGTCTTGAAACAGTCCTGCAGAACAGCTCTTCTGACAGTGCCAGACTCGGTATTCTTATACAGCTCTGCGATGAAACAACATATAACAATAGCGAAAAAGCTATTCGATATTTCAAAAAAGCTGAACAACTGGCTAAACGTTCCGGCAATAATAAGGCACTGGCCCGGGCATACGAAAGGGCCGGTATCATATATTTTCACATAGGGAAAAAACAAAAATCACGAGACTATTACCTTGATGCTTACCGTGTAAACCAAAAGGTGGGTGATTATGAGATCTCCGCTTCAATAATGTATAACCTGGGAAATATCCATTATGAGCTTGGAAACTTCGATTCCACACTGCATTATGCCGATATGGCTGCTGAAATATTTTTGGGAGGTAATGACAGTATTGGTTATGCAGCCACTCAATATCTGAAAATAGGTGCCTACAAAGATCAGGGTGATTACGCAACTGCTATGGATGTGGGTCTTCAGGCGCTAAGGATCTTCCGCAGGTACGGAGTTAAGAACTGGGAAATGTACAGCCTGAATAATATTGCAGATATATATGTTCTGCAGGATGACTACGATGAAGGTCTTTCACTGCTCAATAATGTGATTGCACATTACCGTACCACCAATAATAAGAAGTTTGAAGCCGTTGCCCTGAGGTATAAAGGAGATATATACCTGGAGATGGAGAATTATGAGAAAGCGGATAGCATTTTAAATGAGTCATACCATATTGCCGTTGATGGAAATTTCCTTCCGGAAAAAGCTAAGACCCTGCTGTCTCTTGCAAATCTTGCCTTCTTACGAGAAGAATATAAACTTGCCAAAACGCGCTATGCTGAAGCACTGGATATAAACCTTTCCCTTGGAGACAAATACTATACCGGTGTCAACCTACTTGGACTAGGAAAATCAGAATATCACCTCCGGTTGGACAGTTCCCTCCTACATCTGAACAGTGCCGCAAAGATTATGGCTGATTTTAATGAACCATCCTACCTAAAAGATTTACATTTTTACATTTTTAAAATAAGAGAAGATCAGGGAAAATACCCGGCTGCACTTGAAAGCTATAAATTATATGCTGCATATCGGGACACTCTCCTGCAGGAAAAAAAATCGAAAGAACTGGCAGAAACCACAATCCAGTACAAGTCTGAACAAAAAGAAGAACGCATCCTCAACCTGGAAAATGAGAATGAACTTGTGAGATCAAACCGTCGTAAGCTGATAATTATTGGAATTCTGATCATTGCACTGGCTTTAACCGGCATTATCCTCCTGATGATCAGGAACAGGAAAAACCGGCAGCTCGTGGAAAAAAGCCGGGAAGTTGAACGAATGAAATCCAGGTTCTTCGCCAATATATCCCACGAATTCAGAACACCAATCACCCTCATTTTGAGTCCTATTTACGAATTACAGAAGGACCAGGATATGTCGAAACATAATCATATTTTAAAGCTCATTGAACATAACGCGAAACGATTGCTTAATCTTGTTAACCAGATCCTTGATCTGTCAAAACTCGAAGCAGGCCGGTACGATTTGAAACCCGAAAGAAATGATATCATTGCATTCGTAAAGCGGATTATTGCATCCTTTGAATCACTGGCAGCCTCGCGTTCTATCCGGCTCTCTGTTGAGATCCCTTCAGAAGGTAAAAGTTTTGTGTTCGATCCGGAAATCCTCGAAACTATTTTGAACAATATTCTGTCCAATGCCATCAAGAACGAACCGGAGAAAGGACATATTCATATAAGTTTTTACTGGAATCAACCTGGGAATAACTTCAAACTTGTTGTCCGGAATGAGGGATCCTATATCCTACCCGGAAAGCTCGATCAGGTCTTTAACCGCTTTTATACAGAAACAAGTTCTAAAGAAAATGTCGTCAACAACAGCACAGGGATAGGCCTTGCACTTACAAGCGAACTTGTGAATCTCACAAAGGGCAAGATCCGGGTGTTCAGCAATAAAGAAGAAGGCACCAGCTTTGAACTGCTGGTTAAAGAACTGGAACTGAAAGAAAATAAAACTATTCCCTCACCGGAAAAATTTTCCAATGCTTATAACCAACTTTCAGATCCGTCGAATGAAAGAAAAAAACACGCCAAAAACGTGCTGGTCGTTGAAGATAACAGGGATATGCGCAACTTTGTCGATTCGGTATTGTCTTCCGAATTAAAAGTTACTACTGCCTCAGATGGAAAAACCGGACTGGAAATTGCCCTTGAAACCATCCCGGACATCATCGTCACTGACATCATGATGCCCGGAATGGATGGCACTGAGCTATGCCGTAAACTTAAGACTAACGAGAAGACAAGTCATATTCCGGTTATCCTTCTTTCCGCAAAAGATTCTGATGAAAGCAGAATTGAAGGCCTCAAAGCACTTGCCGACGATTATGTATCCAAACCTTTTCATTCGGATGAATTGCTTCAAAGGATAAGGAACCAACTGAATTCAGCCGAAAAGCTAAAAGAAAAATATTCAAAAGATCTGATGTATAAATCATCCCCATTGAATATCAACTCTACCGATGAATTATTCTTTGAAAAGCTGAACAACATAATTGAAGAGAGTATTTCCAATGACGAGTTCAGCGTTGAAGAGCTTAGCCAGATGGCCGGGATGAGCCGCAGTCAGCTACATAGAAAACTTACCGGACTTGCCGGACTTTCGGCAAGCCAATATGTCCGCAATTACCGCCTCAAGCGAGCACATGAACTTCTTGACCATAATGCAGCCTCTGTTTCAGAAATTGCTTATATGACAGGTTTCAGTAGTCCGGCATATTTCAATAAGTGCTTCCGTGAATTCTTCGGAAGTACACCGGGTGATTTTATGAAGAAAAGGGTGAAAGGTAATCGGTGATCGTTGATCGTTATGTAAACGGTCGTTTTGTTCAAATTGCCAACTATCCTATTTCTGCTTTGATACATTAAATAATCTCATTAAAGTCTGAATCTGTCAAAGTAAAACTACAATGAATTTTTAAGCACGTGCAACATGAGTTTAATATTATGCAACATTAAGAATATAAGATTCTTTTATCCTCTACTACTTTTGACTCAAACATAAAAAAGATTGAGCTATGAAAAGTATTTTACACCTCTCAGGAATTTTTTTATCAACTCTGTTAATTTATAATTATGCAGAAGCACAGGGTCCCATCACACCTACAGAAGGATTTGTAGGCAAAACCGAAATAGCCATCATCTGGGAAAACAGTGGCAGAGATAATGGCAAGGATATTACCTTCAGCCACAACTTATTCAAACTAAAAGATGATTATGAGATTATCTCTGATCCCTACCAGCGTTTTGAGAAAAATGATTCCAGTCACCTTATGGACAACCTGGGAAATTCCATCATCAATTCAGCTTCGGGGGATTTCAACGGCAATGGTAAAGATGAATACATCGTAGTAAGTCATGGCGAAAATAATAGTATCAACCTCGTTATGCCCGGGATAAGTGAGTTGAAAATTGATACTTTTATCATTGATCATTTTGAGGAAGGACCCCTAAGCGAACTGAATAATCCTCATAAAGGAAATCTATATATTGAAGCAGGTGATTTCAATAATGATGGGAAACATGAGCTTTGCTTAGCATATGCCGATACTCTGGCTGGGATCCATTTCAACTTTTACGGCTTGAATGGCTCAGGTGAATTCAGCAAACTGGCAAATTTCCAGGATGAAATGTTTCCGGCTTCAGAAAATTCTGATCTCTTTTCTATTGATGTTTCAGACATGGATGAAAATGGTGTACATGAACTTTTAATGGTAATATACTCAAATGATCTGGTACCCGGTTTGTATCTGTGTGTTTACCAATTTCATAATTCTGATCTTTCTTCCTTTAATAAAACCCGTCAACTTTTGGATAGCGAACATTCCACTGCTTTTCTGAACGATGAAATAAATATAAGCCTTGATGTTACTTCGGGTGATTTTGACGGAGACGGTAAAAAAGAAGTTGCCGCAGGCTTTTCAAGTCTATGGGAACCAGGAGATCTGTATGTATTTCCTGCAGAATTGAAGGATGATCCGGAAACACCGGAGGCAAATCCTTTTGAAATGATTGTTTATCAACCTGAAAACGAGTTTTATATCCAATATAACTGGAATAATAAACTTCTGAATCTGGTTTCAGGCGATGTAAATAATAACAAAAGGGAAGAAATTCTGGCTAGCGGAACCACAAATCATCTTCTATATACAAATGATGGTGAAGGATTAAATTTCAGTAATAAGAGCTTCGGTTATGAATTCGGCAACTTCATAAAATACACGGATATTATGAATATTGATAATCAGCCTGAAAACGGGAAGGAAATATTGTTGCTGAGAGACGTGTCATCTGACTTTGTTCTTACGGGCTACAGCGTAGATGAGAATTATGATATTACTACCCTTGCAGCATATTCATTCAATACCTGGGGCAAAAATCCGGGATCCGGTGTATTGGTGGCAGGTGATTTCGACGGCGATATCTTCAGGATAGGTCCGGGCAAGAAATACACCAAAACTGATATTGTTCAGCCGCTTGTAATTCTCAACGCTCCGCCCACTCATTTTGACATGATAAATAATCAGATCTATGATGTAAATGAATGTCACAATGGAAATATTTGTGAAAGTTATGCTAATTATACCACTACTAATTCTGAAGAAATATCTGTCAGCACGACCCTGCGGGAAAGCTGGGGCATGAGTTCTACCCTGAAAGGAGGAGGAAAAATACTTGGTGTAGGAGTGGAAGCCTATCTTACAGGCACCTATGGAAAGAATTTTGAGAAAACCACAGGTAGTTCTGAAAGTGTCACTATTCAGCAATCAGTTACAGCTAGCTTTGATGACCAGATATATGCTACCGTATGTGACTATGAAATGTGGGAGTATATTGTCTATAACAGGAATAATCGTCCTTCAGGAAATATCCTCACAATGAAACCAATTCTTACTGAGAACAGGTGGTTTCCAAGCAAGGAAAGAAGCGCTTCAGGCTATGTACCAAAACATGAGGTTGGAAATATTCTATCTTACACCCCTTACAAAGATCTAATCAATCCCGATGGGGAGGATAAGATCCGAGGATCGTATGGTAGTGACAGTTATGATCTGGATGCCAATACGAATGTCACTTTCAGGGTGAATCTGAGCAATACCTTTAATAATACAGTAGTTGAAGAACGTCAGATAGGCGTTGAAGTAGGAGGAAGCATCAGCAAATGGGGAATAGAATTAAGTGGGGCAGCCAGTTATGATCGCAGCGATCTGAGTACTCACTCCGTATCCGTGGGGCAAGCCCTGGACATAGCTGTTCATCTGGGTGGAATTAACCGCTCCATTGGTGAAACAGGATATAATGTTACTCCTTATATCTACTGGGGGATAAATGGAGCCCTTGTAATTGATTATGCTGCACGTCCAATATTGCCTGAACCTGGGGGAACAGATACCTGGTGGAGTGAAACCTATCATGTATCCGATCCGGCCTTTATTCTTCCATGGCGCCTCGATCCGGAAAAAGGACTGCTACTCCAGGATGAAGCAAAGCGGGAAAGAACAAAATCCATAAGTTTCTCACCCGCCGAGCCGCAAGAAGGAGATACAGTTACAGTAACAGCAGTAATTAATAACTTAAGCCCCTACCCTACCGCTGATATTATACCTGTGAGTTTCTACGTTGGACATCCATTAGATGGAGGAAAGCTCATTGAAGATCTGAATGGCAACTCCCTTTTCTACACCGGGAATCTCATAGAAGATCAGAATCATCAACGTCTGAGCTTCAAATGGATCGTACCGGAAAATCTTACTTCATTTCCAAGAATATACGGATATATCGATCCGTTGAATACCCTGGATGAGATTCATGATGATAACAATATAGGCTGGGTGATCCTTGGTAAATCTGATGAAGATGGTCCGACGGATGTAAACGAATGGTTCACCGGCAGTGGCGAGGGTCAAGCCCGCGTCTGGCCAAATCCCTTTTCCGTTAAGACAACTCTCGAATTCAGACTGGGAGAAACTGCTGATGTCCTTATCAATATTTATGATATAAGAGGACAATTGGTGTATAGCAAAACGAGATCTGAGCTTCCTGCCGGAAATCATCAGGAAATTATATACGGTGATGATCTGAAGCCGGGAATGTATATTTACCATATTAAAACCAATGAATTCTCTGAATCGGGAAGAATCATGAGAAATTTCTGAACTGCCAATTAAAAAATGAAAACCCTTTTCAAATACTATCTCATCTGGATACTGGCCAGGGCATTGACAATGATGCCCCCGGTCAGTGCCCAGTCATTGATTTCTCCCCGTGAACATACGCTTCCGGTAATAGCTCTTACTTCAGACTCTGCAGCTATCTGGGGCGATTCCACCGGTATATATGTTGTTGGCAGGAATGGCATCACCGGATACTGTAACGATATGGTCCGGAGAAATTATTGTCGCGACTGGGAAAGACTGGCTTACATGGAGCTTTATGATGAAAATGGAATAAAAAAGTATGCCGGTAATGCAGGCATTAAGATCCATGGCAACTGCAGCCGTAACTTTCCCCAGAAGTCCTTTGCGCTTTTCGCCCGTGGCAAATACGGAAATGGCAAATTTAAATATCCCTTTTTTAAAGAGAAGAATATTGATGCCTTCGAAGCCCTTATTTTACGCAATTCCGGAAATGATAATCGTAGCTCCATGATCAGAGATGCCCTTATGAGCCGTCTTGTCAAAGAGATGAATATTGATTATCAGGCTTATGAACCTGTGGTAGTGTACCTTAACGGGAAGTACTGGGGAATATATAATCTGAGGGAAAAGATCAATGAACATTTTACCTCCGATAATCATGGAGCAGATCCGGATAATATTGATATGCTGGAAAGCCTGGACAACATAAAATACGGTAGCAAGGAAAACATCGAAGACGTTCTTGAATTCATCAGGGATAATCCAATGAAGGATGATGAAAATTACCGCAAAGTCTCAGAAAAGATAGATATCGATGAATTTATTAACTATATGCTCGCACAATTTTACAGTGCAAATAATGACTGGCCTTCAAATAATGTACGGTACTGGAGGGAAAAAACTACCGGCGCGAAATGGCGGTGGATCCTTTTCGATACCGATCTCGGCTTCGGACTTTATGACGAAGGATACACAAGCGATCTGTTCATAAAAATAACTGCACTTTATGAAAACGAAGGCTGGGTCACTCCCAATACTGTAAAGATATTTATGGAACTTATGCGATCATCTGTATTCAGAGAGAAATTCAAACATGAATTCCATGAACAGATGAATACCACCTATTCCAGTGAGAACGTAAGGAAAGCAATAGATGAAACGATATCTGTCATCCAAAAAGAAATGAAACAACATTGTGTCCGCTGGGATCTTCCCTTCAGTGATTGGGAAAATGAAATTGAGAAGATGAAAAGATTTGCAGAGCTAAGACCTTCTTATCTAATGAGACATTTTAAAGAATTTATGAAAGAGAAA
>CAYRTD010000107.1:0-14736 GCA_964426915.1 uncultured Bacteroidaceae bacterium
GACGATAAATTTTTATGCCAGGCTGAAAGATGGGGAAGAAGCATATAATCACCTTATAAGTCTTTTACAGTTATCAACCTTACCAAATTTATTCGACACACATCCTCCTTTCCAGATTGACGGAAATTTTGGTGGTACGGCAGGAATTGCAGAAATGCTTTTACAAAGTCATGGGGAATACCTTGAATTATTGCCTGCCCTGCCGAATGCATGGCCCAAAGGTGAAATTTCGGGATTAAAAGCCAGGGGAAACTTTGAACTTGATATGACATGGAGGGATGGTATTCCAGAGAACGTAGTGGTAAAATCCAATAATGGATCTTTATTGAAACTTAAGTACGGAACGGTTACCAGAGAGGTTAATACCAGCAAAGGTAAAACTTACATTTTTAGAGGAGCAGAATTAAACATTCAGGAGGAATAGTACTGTAATTCCGGAACAATAGTGGAAGTTAAGCTGAGGAATTTCTTGCGAAAAAACTACCATAATCTGTGCTAATCTGTGGAATCTGTGGTGAAAAATCTACCACAGAAATCACAGATTAGCACAGATTTTTTTTATTTAACGCTAAAAAGGTAATGATTTATTTATAATCAAATTTTAACACATCAGTAATAATACAGGATACCAAACTTTTAAACTGGATGGATATGCTGCCTCATATCGGGTTTCCAAAATCAGTGAATAATTATCCAGTCTTTTTTCGAAAAAAAGAATACTTTTCCTAGTGTTAACGATTATATATGGCCTGCAACAAGACCTGTCCACAAGTGTTTTTATGCACTTTGATGTACTGATCTACAGTTAAAAGAATCGCTAAACTGAAGGTAATAATTAGAATACAAAACAATCTAGCCGCGAACTGTATTATGAAAAATACTTATTCAGGTTTAGATGCTTCTGTATAAACTATACCTGCAGTCTGCTACTACTGCCAAATAACAATTAGACTTGCTTTAAGTACCGGATTTCTTGTAATCTCTTTCCGGACCTTTGGATATGACGCACGATAATTCATTAACAGAAAATTGCTTTTTATATAAACTTTTAAATACCATAGTTCGTTAAGCTTTCAGGAAATGAAGAATTAAAAAAATGCAAAATACTGATTATTAGCATTTTACATTCTTTCCGTTGAAGATTGTAAAGTATTGTTAATGAGTATCTTGAATAGGTTTAACGAACTATTAAAATACACAAACCCAGTTATGTTCTTGAAGCGAATTCCGTTATTAGTAGTATTGTTTCTAATTAGTTCAATTATACAAGCCCAGGATGATGAAGATGAAGACGGATTTAAATTTGGCGGCGCTGTTCGCTACAACATCCTTGCAACAAATTATGAAGGAGGTTTTGGTGAGCTAAACCCTCGTTTTACCTGGGATACATGGCGTTTGAATGTCGACGGATCCATGAAAGGAGTTGATTTAAGTTTTGAATATCGGTTTTATCCCACCTTTGGTTCGCATTTTATCCACCATGGTTATTTCGGATATGCGTTTTCTGAAGATGTTTACATGAAATTCGGAGTAACCCAGGTTCCTTTTGGTATTACTACCTATGCATCTCATTCCTGGTGGTTCCAGGGACCATATTATGTCGGACTCGAGGATGATTATGATGCAGGAGTGAAATTTGAGGTATTCTCTCTTGATAATCTTGATATCAATCTGGCTTATTTTCGTCAGGCGGAACCCGAGGGGCCAAAGTTTGGCGGTGATGTAACCTTTGGCAATGGTGGTCCGGGACGTTATTCTTATGATATTGTTCCGGGTAATGGTTCTTATTATTCGGGAGATTCACTGCTTAGTTCTCCGGCAGATATCAGAGAAATTAATCAATTTAACCTCCAGCTTATTTATCATTTAAATAATAACTGGAATATCGGAGCTTCGGGCCAGGTTGGTGGAATTTACAATGCTGAACTTAATGAAGCTGAGATAAGTTATGCTTTTGCGGGCCATTTTGAAGGTAATTTAGGAAACTTCAATCTGAAAGCAGAATACATTAACTACAATTACAATGCAAAGGCAGATAATGGCCAGAACCTTGATGTTGTTCAGATGGGTGCTTATGGTTATGAATATTTTGGAGGAGAAGGATATTCGGGAGGTGTCGCCGCACAGGCAAATCTTTATGTTGCCGGACTGGCATACAGTATACCTCTGGAATGGGGACCCATTTCAAATATTCAGGCTTATATTGACTATACCCTGATTGATAAAGTGAACGAAAACTTTTATGATACACATCATCTCATTCCCGGGTTACTCGTAACTGCAGGAAGCGTTTACACTTATATCGACTTTGCAATGGGGAAAAATCAACCCTGGCTGACTGAATCATTTGGAAAAGGACTGGGCTCAGGAGTAGCTGATCCCGACTGGCATACACGTTTTAATATAAATGTAGGCTACTATTTTTAAATAATTTATATGGCTGAAAAGAGAAACGTTAAACTTAAAGTTGAAGATCTGACCCTTATTTTCGGAAAACGGAAAAAAGAAGCACTTAAGCTTTTAAAAGAAGGGGTGTCAAAAGATGAAATACTTAAGAGAACGAAATGCACAGTGGGAGTAAGCCGTGCTAGTTTTGAAGTGTATGAAGGTGAAGTTTTTGTGATCATGGGACTTTCAGGAAGCGGAAAATCTACCCTGATCCGTTGCCTGAACCGCCTGAATGAACCTACCTCTGGTAAAGTCTTTTTCAGGGACCATGACATAACACGTGAAAGCAATAAAGAACTTCTTATGACACGCAGAACTGAGATGAGTATGGTGTTTCAGAAGTTTGGTCTGCTTCCTCATAAAACGGTGCTTGAAAATGCAGCATTCGGACTTGAAATAAGAAATGAGCCCAAAAGGAGTCGCGAAGACAGAGCACGTAAAGCTTTGGAAACATTAGGATTAAAAGGATACGAAGATCAATACCCGTCTGAAATGTCCGGAGGAATGCAACAGCGGATCGGACTAGCCCGTGCATTGGCAAATGATACCGATGTCTTATTAATGGATGAGGCATTTTCTGCTCTCGATCCCTTAATAAAATCCGATATGCAGGATGAGCTTCTTCAAATCCAGAATAAATTGCACAAGACCATCGTATTTATTACCCACGATCTGGATGAGGCAATCAAGATTGGTGACCGGATTGCTATAATGAAAGATGGCATTGTGGAACAGATCGGAACTGCCGAAGATATCCTGACCAATCCTGCCAGTGATTATATAAAAGCTTTTGTCGAAAAGGTAGACAGGAAAACGATCATTACCGCTGAAACTCTGATGTTTGAAAAATTCACCCTTGTACAGTTGAAAAAAGACGGCCCCAAAGGTGCCATTCGTAAAATGCGTACAGCCGGAGTAGATATTTTGCCTGTGGAAGATGAAGAAATGAAATTTTTAGGGTATGTTAGGCTACCGGATTTATTGAAACTACAGGAAAAGAAAGAAAAAACGGTAGAAAAAGCGTTGATAACAGATGTTCCCAGTATTTACAAAAACTACACTGTTGAGGAGATGCTGCCGCTTATTACAGGTAACTGGTACCAGGCAAATAAAGAAATGGTTGACGGATGGTTTGAATAAATTCTTCTTTTCACTTTCTATTACTTTCAATATAGTTCTATAATGGCTTGTGATTTCCCCGCATTTAACTGTGGGAAAATTACCCATTATGTCCTTTTCTTTTCTGTAATAATGATAACTCCCCTCCTTTCCCTTTAAGCTCCTTTTGTGTAAACATTTGATTAACAGTAGTGGATTTGGCTGATGTGAAATCCACATAAGCTCTCTATGTTCTTTTGGCATGGAATTAGAACTTTTGATAAACAATTATTTATTAGATCCGGAAAATATGAAATGAATGGAATTTCGGGCTTCAGGCTCGAAATAACGGGGCGACCTGCAGGATTACATTTGTCGTTGTAGTTTTTCTTGTGGAAGACGGGATTATCACGGCTGTCAGATCAATGTAAAGAGAGAAAAAAAACAGGAATCCAGGCAAAAAACCAAAACGGAAGCTCATGATCATGAATATTATCTGGCCAGTGTTTTTTTAAATTATTGATACTGAATTAAAAAAAATGAAAATGAATACATTAATTCACTATTCGGCAAAATTAGCAAGCATTGTTTTATCTCTGCTTATCTTAAATTCCTGTGGTACAACTTCCACTGTTATTACCGGTTCATGGGAAAAACCTGATATTGAGAAAAGGTATGACAATCTCTTTGTAGAAGCTTTTACCCCACAGGAAGAAGTAGAAGGAGCGCTTGAATTTCAGATGATAGAAAAGTTGCAGGAAAAAGGAATAAAAGCTTCCAGGAATGAACAACAATTACCACCTGGGCCAGTTGAAAATGATCAGGATAAAGAGGAAGTAATGGATAATATCCAGGAAAACGGAGCAGACGGTATCCTGACCATTTCCATAATCGATAAAGAATCTGAATCACGGTATGTACCCGGTCCATCTCCCTATGCTCCGTATTCACGTTATCCTTACTATGGATCTTTCTGGGGGTATTATGATTACTGGTACCCGTATTTTCATGATCCGGGATATTATACCACCGAAAATGTGTACTACATTGAGACGAATCTTTTCGATGCTGAAACAGAAGATTTGATCTGGTCGGCACAGAGTAAAACATATGAACAGGCAAATCTGAAGACTTTCTCAAAGGATTATGCAAAAGAGGTGGTTGAAGAACTCGTGAAAGATGGTGTTATAGAAAGCATGGAGTAATAAACTTCCTGAAAGTGTAAAATACTAACAATGTAACTTATGGAAAGAAAAAACATCTTTGTTATAGGTTTAAATGACTTCAATCTTGGAGAACTTAAATCAATTCATAAAGCGGTGTCAACATCCACTCCTCCTTTTCGATTTCCTTTTCCCGTTTATTTGACCATATCTTTCTTTATGAAATTATTCATCTTAATTTACTTATCATTTTATCTAAATATCTTGATTTCATTTGTTTGCTGGCCACAATTTGTTTAATAGGGGGAAGTTTTAAAATTACTGAAAGAACTGCTGCCATTGCCCTGTGACTCCCAAAAGCCTGATTTTCAAAAATTAAATTAGGTAATTTACCTTTCTCTATGGCCATCAGAACAGTTCTATGGACTGAATTAACAGGAGTTATGATTTCTTCTTCTCGTCTCTGAAGATTCAGACTACCATTAGGACAGGATCTTACACAGACTCCGCACCCCAGACAAACTTCTTTATCAATAACTATTTTTTTATCTTCTTTAGATATGGCATCAATAGGACAAGCATCTATGCATTGTTCACAAACAGCACATTCCGCATTATTAATTTCAGGCAAATAATGAGTGGTTTGCACCGGATGTAAATTGCCAAACTTTTTAGCTGCAACAAGAGCTTCACAACAACACCCACAACAATTACAAATAAAACTTGGATTTTCTCTGACATTTTCTCCACACTGAACCAAACCGTGTTCATAGGCCTTATGTTGTAATTCTATACATTCTGAACTATCTACTTTTCGTGCATGTCCGTGCCTTATCAAAGAATCAGCGGTATTATTGAAAGTCATACATATATCTAAAGGAGCATCACAAGCTTTATCAAGATGAAGCATTTTATGCCGGCAGTAACAAGTACTGATTCCAATATGCTCAGAACTTTCTATTATATGACTTGCTTTTTCGAAATCAAGTATATGTACCAGATTATCATTAGAAAGTACATCCTCATTAACATAGACTCTTCCCAGTTTTGTGTCAGTAGCTAAAAACAGCTCTTTAATAAAATCTTCTTCTACATTTAAATATTGATAATAAAGTTCAGCAAGTAATTTCTGATCAATATCATTTCTGGTCCTCATCATTGAAAATTCAAAAAACCCGGCCATCGGGGGAGGAAGCACGTATTTTTTTTCTCCGTTGCCTATAGAATCGAGAAGAACAGCTCTACTTGCCAGTTCATCAAGTATATTTTCTGTTTTGGCTTCGTCCGTTTTTAAGATTCTACTTGCTTTTTTAACTGTGAAGGGTTTAATGGGCATTTGGGATATTATTTCTGCTTCTTTTTCACTAAAAAGGATACTCAGAATTTTATAGAGCGTTTTTGAAGGGGGAGCTCCTTGAGGAGAATGGTTTAATCGTTCTTCTAAATTTTTATATGCTGATTTTGCTGTTTTATGTGACATTTTTAACCCCCTACTTTGGATATATATTTAATATCAAATTTACACGAAAATCATGGGGTTTTAATTAGATTGTTGACAAATATTTGGAAAAAAGAAAGTTGGCATGGTTGTGGTTGTTTCCCGGGTTGTGTATGGTCGATTCTCAGAGGGATGCTAGTCATCAAATAGTTTGGGCTTAAGCTCAGTTACCCGCTTTGCTTCTACTCTGGCTTGTTTAATATTCCCATAATTCATCGCAAGATAGATAAAGGGGCTGGACATATTTCCCGGTAAGCGTTTAAGCACTGAAGAGATGCTGTAAAATTTTTTCCGTGCACGCGTTTTTCCCATCTGCAATTCATAACGACTCATATTTTTAAGCGCATGTTTTTGTTTCTTGCCCCTCTCCAGCCAGGAACCGCCCGGGGTAGTGTACTCCGGCGGTTCTTTTGTTAACCAGGGTAATGATACTCTTTTTTACATGTCATAGAATAAAATGGAGAGGATCAAGGAGAAAGAAAAACTACAAAGGGAATTGATCCAGGTCCTTAAAGAGAGAGTGGCGGTTTGTGATTCTATGCTGGATTTAAAAACCCTTGAAGCAGAAAAATGGCACCAGGAATTGATCATCACAGATGAAAAATTAGAGGAGCTGGAAATTAAGATGGTGGAAATGCAAACGAAAAGCAGGCTTTGGAAGGATATGGTTTGGGGTTGGGGTTTGAATGAATGATATCAGGCAATAATAAACTTATTAGAATATTAAACACATAAATTTGAAATAGATTAATTATGTACACAGATGATTTTCCGGATCCTCTTGAAAGAGCTTTGAATGCTCGCAAGAGAAAACGCAAAGAAAAGAAGGAATTCATTGAGTATCTTTCAGATTAGCAAGACCTTGCACTTCTCCATATTTCTCGCGTTCCCGAGACAGTCTGAACCATGATTTACCTGATTTCATGATTACCATGATTAACCGGTAATTCCGGTATTTCTAAATCATGACAATCCTCTAATCCTTAAATCATGGTTCAGACATTTTCCGGTTTTGGGTGTTTTCCGATAGATTATTCTTTAAATTAGCCTCAGTTAATATTTATCCTTATTTTTTTATTATGACCAAGTTTCCAAGTTATCAATACCTGAATATTCCATCCTCCCGCATTCCTTCATTTGATGTTTATTCGGCAGGACTTAAAAAACATCATGTTACCGCACTGCTTGAGTTTGATGTTACAGAAAGTCGCAAAAGGATCAGGGAAAAGAGAAGGGGAGGGGCAAAGCTTTCTTTTAATGCCTGGCTTATCAAGGTGATCAGTGATAGTCTTGAAAAACATCCGGAAGCGGCAGCCTTTAAGATTAATAAGCGTAAGTTGATCAGATTTAAGGATATTAACATTTCATTGATTGTGGAAAAGGATCTTGGAGAGGAGAAAGTACCCATTCCAATGGTGATTGAGAAATGCAACGAAAAGTCGGCCGAAGAAATAACTCATGAGATCGAAGAAGCCAAAAGCCAGGTGATGAAGGAGGAAGATGTTGTGCTCAGGAAGAAGGCCACACGACTGGAAAATCTGTATTACAAACTACCGGGGTTTGCACGCCGGTGGACATGGCATTATATGCTTAACCATCCCCGGTTTGCCTATAAGAAAATGGGAAATGTGGTCATCACCTCCCTTGGCATGACCGGCAAAATTAACGGTTGGTTTATCCACCGTTCCATTCATCCTGTCTCCTTTGGAATAGGCTCTGTAATAAAAAAGCCTGTGGTTGTAGGGAATGAGATAAAAATCCGTGAGATCCTGAATGTGACCATACTGATGGATCATGATGTGATTGATGGTGCGCCTATGGTGAGATTTGTGGGGGAGTTGAGGAAGGGAATGGGAGGATGAGAGTGAGAGTGAGAGCGAGATTGTGAGAGCGAGAGTGGGAGTGGGGAGGGAGGGACCATGGAACATTGCCCATAGACCAGGGAAAGAATAACCTTCGGTCCAAAAAAATTGTTTATCAAAGGCATCAAATCTCATCATTTGAGTCGCGAAGCTCTGACGGCCATTCCGCAGGCGTGGACTCTAACGTTCCGAAATTCATCGGGACTCTCACGACCTGTTCCAGGAAGGTCTCCAATTAGTGTCTGTCCATAATGTCCGATATCTGCGTTATGCTCGCCGGAAAAATTCTCATTTACAAGAGTAAACTCCGCTTTTTCCGGCTTCGAAAGCCTTGATCTCGAACATTATGATCCAGACTCTCGACTCTATTGACAGGCACTAATTATGGTCTATGGTCAAAACCCTATCAATAAATTCCTCCACATACACATGCAATTGGTCGATGTCGACATTTTTTTCTTATGCTTCAATATTTTAATCTGATCTCTTTCACTGATAATTCTTCTTTCATATCTGCCTTTTCAATTTCCTGACCGTATTCATTCGTTAATGTTCCTTTTCTGAAAACCGTTACACTTCTTTTTGTTAAATATGATTTTTTTATAATTTTAATAAAAAAAGCGACCCGGGAAGGACCGCTTTAAATGTTTTCACAACGGAATAATCCTTATTGTGAATTGCTTCATTTGGAAATACCAAAATAATCAATTTTTATCAAACCTCAAACGAAATGAAAAAAATTTTAGGACTTGATCTGGGAACCAATTCTATAGGATGGGCTTTAATTGAACAGGAATTCGATTCGAAGAAAGGTGGAATTATTGATTGTGGGTCCAGAATAATACCAATGAGCCAGGATGTACTTGGCAAATTTGACTCCGGACAAAGTATCTCTCAAACTGCAGAACGAACAGGATATCGTGGTGTAAGAAGGTTAAGACAAAGACATTTATTACGAAGAGAAAGACTTCATAGAGTTTTAAATATTCTTGGTTTTTTGCCAGAGGATTATGCCGATTCAATTGATTTTACTGAAAGAAATGGTCAGTTTAAAGACAATATTGAAGTTAAATTGAACTATTATAAAAATAAGGAAGGAAAACATGAATTCCTTTTTAAGGATTCTTTTCAGGAAATGTTGGAAGATTTTAAAAACAACCACCCTGAAATTTTTAAACAAAATAACGGTATTCCATATGATTGGACAATATATTATTTGCGAAATAAGGCTCTTAAAAATAAAATCAGTAAAGAAGAACTAGCTTGGATATTATTAAATTTTAATCAGAAAAGAGGATATTATCAACTTCGGGGAGAAGAAGAGGAAAATAAAAAAGGAAAAAATGAGGAGTTTATAAGAGTAAAAGTTGATAAAGTTGAAAAAATAGAAGAGGAGAATTCAAAAGGACAGGCCATTTACGAGATTCACCTTGAAAATGGGATGTCTTTTCAAAAACCTAGCAAGAATCCTGTTGATTGGGAAGGAAAAGTAAGAGAATTCATTGTTACAACATATACAGAAGAAGACGGAACTCCCAAATATGATAGTGAAGGAAAAGTTAAAAGATCTTTCAAATCTGTGAATTCTGAAGAGGATTGGATAGCTATAAAGAAGAAAACAGAGAATGAAATTGAAGACTTTGAAACTGTTGGCCAGTATATTTATTATTCATTATTGAAGAATCCACGTCAGAAAATCCGGGGAAAATTAATTCGAACAATAGAAAGAAAATTTTATAAAGAAGAGTTAAAAAAAATTCTAAAATCACAAAAAGGGTTTCACCCGGAATTGACCGATGATGGATTATATCAAAAATGTATACAGGAACTATATCCAAATAACCGTGCTCATGTTTATAATATACGAAACAGAGATTTGGAATATCTGTTATCAGATGATATAATTTTTTACCAGAGACCTTTAAAAAGTAAAAAGTCTTTTATTGATGCATGCAAGTTTGAAAGGCGTTATTATTATGCTAATAGTGGTGAAAAAGAAACTGTTGAGGTAAAATGTACTCCTCGTTCGAATCCCCATTTTCAGGAATTCAGGTTATGGCAATTTTTAGACAATCTAAGAATTTTAAAAAGAGAAGAATACATTGACGGAAAATTAAAACATGATGTGGATAAAACTTCAGATTTTTTTTCAGCAGAAGACGAATGGGGTGATTTATTTCATTTTTTAAATGAAAGAAAGGATGTTAAACAAAAAGCAATTTTAAAGTATTTTAAGCTGCCGGAAAAAGAATATCGCTGGAATTATGTGGAAGAAAAGAATTATCCCTGTAATGAAACTCGAGCTTCAGTACTTTCAAAATTAACAAAGATTTCAAGCATTGATGCACACGAATTTCTAACCAAAGAAATTGAGTATGAATTGTGGCATCTTATATATTCAGTAAGGGATAAAGTGGAGTACGAAAAGGCACTTTTAACTTTTGCCCGGAAACATTCTCTGCCTGAGAACCAATTTTTTGTACTTTTTCAAAAATTCCCGCCATTCGAAGCCAATTATTGTGCTTATTCTGAGAAGGCCTTGAAAAAATTATTACCACTCATCAGGTTAGGTGAGTACTGGACTTTAGATTCAATACATGAAAGTACTAGGGAAAGAATTAAAAAAATTATGGATGGTGAAGTTGATGACACTATTGGCAACAGAGTCAGACAGAAGTCTATTCAACTTAAAAAAATGGAAGATTTCAAGGGACTGCCTTTATGGCTCGCAAGCTATATTGTTTATAACAGACATTCTGAAGTCGGAGAGATCAGGAACTGGAAGACCCCTGATGATTTAGATAATTATCTGATGAAAGAATTCAAACAGCATAGCCTAAGAAATCCCATTGTTGAACAAATTGTTGCTGAGACTCTTCGAGTTGTTAGGGATGTATGGAAATATCATGGAAACAGTGAAGAAAATTTCTTTGATGAAATTCACATTGAACTGGGCCGGGAGATGAAAAATCCTGCTGAAAAAAGAAAAAATCTGACGCAACAGATCGTAGAAAGAGAAAATACTAATCAACGAATCCGGGAATTATTAATCGAGTTGAAAAATGACGGGATTGAAGGGGTAAGACCTTACTCTCCAAATCAACAGGAAATTTTAAAGTTATATGAAGAGGGAGTATATGCTGGTGATCATAATGTATCCGATGAGATTATAAAGATCAGAAAAAACGCGCAACCCTCTGCTTCTGAAATAAAGAGATACAAACTTTGGCTTGATCAGGGATATATTTCACCTTACACAGGAAAAATGATCCAGTTGAGTCGATTATTCACTACAGATTATCAGATTGAACATATCATTCCTCAATCCAGGTTTTTTGATGATTCCATGAATAACAAAATTATATGTGAATCAGAAGTGAATGACTGGAAAGGCAATATGACGGCAATGGAATTTGTTCTGAACCATGGTGGAGAGAATATTAAATTGAGTAATGGAAACAGTGTGAATGTTTTTAAAAAGGATTCTTATGAAGATCATGTAAAAAAATACTTCAAGGGAAATCGGATTAAAATAAAAAACCTGTTGACCGAAGATGTGCCTGAATCATTTATCGAAAGGCAAATGAATGACAGCAGGTACATCAGCAAAATGGTAAAAAGTCTTTTGAGCAATATAGTACGTGAAGAAGGGGAAATGGAAGCAACTTCAAAAAAAGTAATTCCCATTAGTGGTGCTGTCACTGCAAGGATGAAGCAGGATTGGGGGCTTAATGATGTTTGGAATTCAATTATTTACCCCAGGTTTGAGCGTTTGAATAAAATGACAGAGACGAATACTTTTGGTTCATGGATAAATCAAAATGGGAAGAAATATTTTCAAATTCAGGTGCCGTCTGAACTTTCGCGTGGTTTCAGTAAGAAAAGAATAGATCACAGGCATCATACACTTGATGCGATAGTTATTGCGGCTGTTACAAGAGATCATGTTAATTATTTAACCTCAATTAATACCGAAAGAGAAAATCATTCACTGGTTAGAAAACTGCGTAGAACAGAAAAATATAATGGCAGAGATCTACCCAGGGAATTTCTTATACCCTGGCCGGGTTTCACAAGGGAAATAAGAGAGAGTCTTGAAAAAACGGTTGTAAGTTTTAAACAGAACCTGAGGATTATTAATAAATCTGTCAATCGTTATGAAAAATGGGTAACAGATGATAATGGCCAGCTCAAGAAAAAAGAGGTTCAGCAAACAAAGGGAGATAATTGGGCCATCAGGAAGCCTTTACATAAAGAAACAGTGTATGGACAGGTAATATTAAAAAGAAAAAAAACAAAACCTATATTATTAAACTATGCTATTGAAAATCATGAAATGATTGTTGATAAAAAGATTAAAAGAATTATCCAGCATAAATTGAATGAAACAGGTAGTATAGAACAGGTTAAAAAACATTTCAGAAAAAATCCGATCATTTTTAATAATGAAAAGATTAAAAAAATTGATATTTATGAAGAACTGACTGCTACAGCAAGCCGCATTTCCCTGGATCCAAGTTTTAGTTCAAAAAAGATTGCATCTGTAACAGATACGGGTATTCAGAAAATACTTTTAAAACATCTGAAAAATTTTAATTCGATTGATAATAAAGGAAAAATTGAGGAGCATCCTGAACTGGCTTTTTCACAGGAAGGAATAGAAGAAATGAACGAAAATATTAATGTTCTAAACAATGGGAAATCTCATCAACCTATATATAAAGTCAGAGTTTTTGAAGAGGGAAATCGTTTCTCTGTTGGCTATAAGGGAAATAAAAAAGACAAATACGTGGAAGCAGCCAAAGGAACAAATTTGTTCTTTGCCATTTACCAGAATGAGGATGGAAAACGAAAATATGAATCAATTCCTCTTTACCAGGCTATTGAAAGGCAAAAACAGGGACTTGAGATAGCTAAAGAATTGATATGGGATGAAAAATCAGGAGAAGAATACAGGTTGTTGTTTACACTTTCTCCGAATGATATGGTTTATATTCCAACTAATGAAGAATTTAATACGAATTTAAAAATTGATTTGAGCAAGATTAGTAAAGAACAGGCAAGGCGATTTTATAAAATGGTAAGCTGTACTGGCCCCTATGCTTTTTTTGTGAGGAATGATATTAGTAATTCGATTTGGAATAAGGTAGAATTTTCTCCACTTAATAAGATGGAAAAATCAATTGAAGGAATAATGATAAAAGAAAATTGTCGTAAAATTAATATTGATAGAATTGGTAATGTTATTTCTTTACAATGATAAAAAAAACTTTATATTTTGGCAATCCCTGTAAATTAAGCAAATCACACTTGCAATTAAAGATTTCCAGGGATGAACAACCGGATGTTACACTACCTATTGAAGATATTGGAATGATTGTACTGGATCATTTTCAAATCCGGCTTAGCCATTCTTTACTTATGTACTTAATGGAAAATAATGTAGCCATAATTTCCTGTAATGATAAGCATTTGCCGGAAGGATTGATGTTACCTATGACAGGTCATCATGCCTTTACTGAGAAAGTAAATTCTCAGGTAAATATTTCCGAACCTCTGAGAAAAAATTTGTGGCAGCAAACAGTTATTTCAAAGATCAGGAACCAGGCAGCTTTGTTATCCTATCATGATTTGAACTCAGAACCATTATTATATTTTGCAGAAAAAGTCAGAAGTGGGGATCCAGATAATTTGGAAGGAAGGGCAGCAAGTACTTACTGGAATGAGTTATTTGCACAGAAAAGGGATTTTAAACGAGGTAGATTTGAGAATCCGCCTAATAATCTTTTGAATTATGGTTATGCTATTTTAAGGGGAGTAATTGCAAGGTCATTGGTAGGTTCCGGATTAATGACATTTATGGGAATTCACCATCGGAACAAATACAATCCATATGTACTTGCCGATGATATTATGGAACCGTACCGGCCATTTGTTGATCAGATTGTAATGGACATTATTGAAGAGGAAAAGGATATAGAGGAATTAACCCCGTCTTTAAAGCAAAAATTATTAAAAATTCCTGCTATTGATGTTAGGATTGATAACCAGAAGAGTCCTTTGAAGATAGCAGCAAGGCGGACTACATCTTCTTTGATGCGATGTATGGAAGGAATTGAAAGAAAGATCATATATCCGGTTTTTCAATGAACTAAACTTTTTAATCCATGTCGGAATTAAGCCGGCTTAATCAATATCGTATTTTGTGGGTCATTGTATTTTTTGATTTACCGACAGAAACAAAAAAGGACAGGAGAAACTATGCCCGTTTCAGGAAAAGATTGATCCGGGATGGTTTCACTATGATTCAGTTCTCAATATATTCCCGTCATTGCAACAGTCGTGAAAACTCAGAGGTGCATATGAAAAGGGTGAGATCATTTCTGCCCCCTAAAGGAGAAGTCGTTATGTTTACACTCACAGACAAACAATTCGGATTAATGGAATTCTTTAAGGGACAAGAAGAGGCAGAACGACCAGATACCCCCCAGCAACTTGAGTTATTCTGACCAGGATAAAAAAAACCGTTACCAAATATTCTGGTAACGGTTTTCAGACACAGTTTTTTCATCCTATAACACAGCTTAACGAATTGTTTATCAGTTTAATGATCTCTATGATACTGTGTCAAAGATCGTTAAATTCCAAAATGAAAGCAATTCACAAC
>CAYRTD010000108.1:0-14524 GCA_964426915.1 uncultured Bacteroidaceae bacterium
CTGCGGTCTTTTATTCCTTATCACTTTGCCCTGGGCTAGTGTAAGTTGGCCTTTCCTTGCTCCGCTGAAGCTTCGCGAAGGCGAGCAGGCCGGAATTGCATTACCGGAATACAATTAAACAAGGTTTCGAACACTCAAAGGTTTCAACCCGTGGGAAATGATAATAAACCCGCCAACCCCGGAGGGGGTTTCATAAGGTTAAGAGCCTCCACCCCCGGGAATACGGGGGCATAAAGCGATAATTACAAAGCATTAATTATCAAGGAGATAATTAAACTTGTCATCAGTACCGAGAAGCCGCAGCGATAGCGGAGGCTTCGACGGGAGAGACCCCTCTCTCCTTCAAATCCGAAAATGCTCATCCGAAAAATCGCATCAATAACACTCAAAGCTTGTCACCCACGGCTATTCCAGTTTGACCCCGTTCGGGGTCCCCCGGAGGGCTTGGATGGGTAAGAAAGGAGGAATGCTTTCAGATTATAAGTTCTTTTGATAAAATTTTTACAGCAATGCAGAACCGAGTGATAACGAGCTCACGCCGGGTCCACGGTACTTCGGGAAATACCACTTAAATCCATGAGATCCCTCGGCTATCTCCCGAAAGCTTTCGGGACGGGATCAGTTCGACTAAATGATTTTGAAAACCAAAATCATAGTCTCACTGACATTATGGACAGACTTTAATTGGCTTTTGTCAGAAATGAATTTAAATTCATCAAAAAAATTTCACTAATTAATAACAGTAAGGGACTTCATACGTTAAACTAAAGAAAATACTTTTCTTCAAAATTTGTCACCTAAGAAATAATTTCTTGGGTTTTAACTTTATTTTTGTATATTTTGAAGAATAAAAAGACATATTTTTGCACCCATGGCTGAGAACGCACGTCACGACATTAATATAACCAGGAAATCCCAGAATCCATTTGTAGGCATTCGTCCTCTAGATACCTCTGAAAAACATTTGTTTTTCGGTCGGGATACTCATGTTAAATCGATAGTAAATAAATTGTATACGAATCATTTTGTTGTTATAAGTGGTGCTTCGGGAATCGGTAAAACTTCATTGGTTAATTGCGGTATAATACCGGAAGTGCTCAAAGAGGGCCATTGGAAAATTATATCTTCTGAGATCATCGATTCTCCCCTTGAAAATCTCTGCATTGATTTTCTAAGAACCAACAACAAAGTGCCTTCCGTTGAATATCCGGAACCTTGTAAAGATTTTAAAAGATCTGAATTTATAAAGTACCTGAAAGAAGATTCTAAAAAAAATAGTTACAACTATTTGGTCGTTATTGACCAGTTTGAGCAGTTGGTTTTAAATGGGGCTGATAAAAGTAGGGATGCATATGAGAAAGCCCTGGCCTCATATATTAACCTGCTTGTTGATTTGATTAACGAAAAAGGAATTCCGGTTTATATCATCATATCCATTCGATCTGATTATATAGAAAAATTTGTTGACTATAGTGAATTTACAGAATTAGTAAATGATAGTCATTATCTGTTACCTTTAATGGCAGATGTTGATTTGCGCGAAGCTATCAGTGGACCTCTGAAATTTGCCGGAGTGGATTGTGAGAATAAATTAACCGATCGGATTATAGATGATTTAAAAGGTAAACAGGACAAGCTTGCGTTAATGCAACACGTGTTAATGCGAAGCTTTAATATATGGAAGGAATCTGCCAAAAAGGGAGAACCACTGTCCGTCGAATTATACGAGCAGGCCGGAACTGTTGATAACGCTCTTCACAATCATGCGGAGGAGGCTTATAGTGAATTAACAGAAAATAATAAAAAAATATGCGAAAGAATCTTCAAAACAATTACAGCAAAAATATCAGAAGATCAATACGTTAAACTGCACATAAAAATAGAGGAGCTTGTTAAAATCACACAGGTTGAAGATTATATTATAATAAAAATTATTAATGTATTCAACAAAAAGTCCCGGCCTCTTTTAATTCCCTCTCAGGATACACTTCTCACAGAAGACAGTTATGTGAGTCTCTCGCATGAAGTATTAATAAGAAACTGGGGTCGGCTAAAAAGTTGGGTGGATGAAGAAGCCGACTCGGTAGAAATGTATAAACGTCTTGCAGACAGTGCATTTAAATTTCAGATGGGTAAAGGCGAATTATGGAGTTCTCCTGAACTCGATCAGGCATTAGCGTGGCGGGAAAAAAATGCTCCCAATGCAACCTGGGCACATCGCCACAATCCTGCTTTTGAACGTACAATGGTTTTTCTGGAATTGTCGGAAATTGAACATCAGCAGAAGACGGAAAATGTTTTAAGGCATAAACTGTTAAAGAAAAATTGGGTGGTGAGAATATCTGTTTTTGCCGCACTTGTTGTGCTGGTGGTACTTGGTTTTGCATTGTTGTCGGATGGTTCAGAGGAATTAAGCGAATCTTCTGACCAAGCTCAAACCGAAGATAATTTTTCAGATGAAAGGAATATCACTCTTTCGCCACAAGCTGATCAGGAACGAATAAGTGAAAATGAAGATACTGATATTGAGGACCCTGTAGCGCAAAACGACCTTCCTGTGTCGCAAGGGGAAAGCTCCGATCCAATTAGTTCAGGAAGGGATGAAACATCCCAGGATCAAAATGTGGAAAGAAATCAGAGAGCAACAGAAGATTTAAGCAGTAACCGGGATGATGATGCTTCTGAAAGTACGACATCTCCGGCGAATGAAACGGACAGTGATATTATCGTACCTTCTCCCGATGTTAATCAGAATGATGAGGAGACTACCAATCCGACAATCAACCGGGAAAAAATGCAGGATGTTTCTTTTTCAATGGCTGAGGCATCAATTCAGATCGATAACGATCCGGATTTAAAAGTTTTGCTTGCATATCAGTCTTTCTTATTTAACGAGGAGTACAATAACAACAGCTTCGAACCGGTTATTTATGAAGCTTTGTATAGATCCTTAAAAACACAGCTTGGCGACTCTTATAATGCTTTCACAGGTCCTTCAAAAGCAGTCCGCTCTATAGATTTTCTTCCTAATTCAACATCTTTCTTCACCGCAGGGAGTGAGGGAAACATTCTGAAATGGAATGCCCGAAGTGAGAATCCACAGTACAATACTATTCTTTCAGGAAGAGGGATACTTGAGAAGATCAAAGTTACCAATGACGGAAAATGGTTAATTATTGCGGAGAACCGGAATGGGATATTATTACATAATCTTTCTTCATCAGGGAGTGTTCCCGAAAAGATCAGTGGTAACGATCTTAACATAAGGTCCATAGCCCTTGCTCCGGATAACAACACATTTTACACTGCCGGGACAGAAAATTTCATTGAACGCTTTGTAATTGATTCCCGTATGAGTGAAGTGATAATTGAAACAGGTTCGAGAATCAATTCTCTCGCGCTTTCTCCCAACGGCAGAACTCTTGCCGCCGGTTCCCGTGACGGAAAACTTATTACCTGGAATACCTCCGGAAACTTCGATCAGACTGTTATCCTCAATGTTCCAAATAATGCAGTTCAGAGTGTTAACTTTTCTCCTAATGGAAGATATCTGGCATGTGGGTTGCTGAATGGGAAAATACTAATTTTCAGTACGGGCAATTTTGAGCTTGTAAAGGAAATAACTGAACATCAGGCAAGGGTAACAGAAATAGATTTTAGCCCTGATGGTCGATTCCTGGCAAGCTCCGCCTATGATGGTAAAGTTTTATTATGGAATATGAACGATTTTTCTTCCTCCCCTGTCATTTTTAATGATAACGGAGGGTTTGTTTTTACGGTGAATTTCAGCACTTCGGGAAATTATATGGTAAGTGGAAGTGCTCAGGAAAACAGGTTGGTTGTACGATCTGTATCTTCATCAAGTCTGGCAGACCGATCATGTTTTCTGGTTTCCAGAAACATGACAAGAAATGAATGGGATAATTATGTCGGGCAGGATATTCCTTATCGGGAGACCTGTTCTGACTAATAATAAACTAAATAGTTAATTCGATGAAAAACCCGCTTTTAATAATTTTCCTACTGATAAACTTGTTTTATCTTTCAGAATTTTCTGTTAAAAGCCAGGTTAATAAATGCTCTCTGAATCTTATCGAAGCCAAAGAAAAGTTTAATGCCGGACAAATACAGGAGGTGCCGGATCTGCTGCAGGATTGTATTAATAAGGGCTTTAAACCTGAGGACAGGATTGAGGCTTTTAAATTACTTATCAATGCCTATATTTTTGATGATTATCCTGAGCTGGCTGAAAAATATATGATGACCTTCCTAAATGAATATCCTGAGTATAAGATTTCTGAATCTGACTCTTATGAGTTTGTAAACCTTTTTCAGCAATTTGACAACCGCCCGCGTTATTCAATTGGAGGCCAGGCCGGGACAAATATGGCCCATGTCAGAGTAATTGAACCATTTGGCATTTATAATATCAATGAAGTTAGCGGAACATATAGATTTAAAGCGGGATTTCAATTAGGGGGAAATTTCTATTATTATATAAATAGAAATATAGAACTTAATTTTGAAGCTGTGTATTCAAATACCCGATTCAAATATGAGGTAAATTCTTTTCCTTTTACAAAAACAGAATATACTGAAGTACAGAAAAAAATTGAGTTACCGGTTTCTGCGGTTTATTCTTTTGGGGATAAAAAAATTAGTCCTTATTTGAGACTGGGCTTGAACAGCTCATTATTACTGTCTGCCAAAGGAGAATCTCTGCGTACATATATGAATACCAGTGGTGTGGAATTTGACGAAATTAACGGAAGTGCTACTGACATTTCTGATAAGCGGGTTCCATTTAATATTTCTGCTTTTTTTGGAGGAGGAGGAAGGATTAATATCCCAAAAGCTTTTGTATTTTTCGATCTGAGATATAATTTTGGATTAACTTCACAGGTTATTCCGGAAAGCAGAAGAAATACAAATGATGATAATATTTGGCTTTTTTATAATCAACAGGATGACTTTTCGCTGAATAATTTCTCTTTTTACATAGGATATGCCAGGAAAATTTATAATCCGAAGAGAAAAAAATAAAAATTCTTACAAAGCCTGGATTGAATATTTAATCCCATCTTCGAACCTGGGAAGAAAGTTGTAAAAACATGAAAAGAGTACTTATATATTTTATAATTCTGATATCATTCCCGGCCTGCACCAAAGATGATGTTTCAGAAAAGCAGTTGGATTATTATATAAAATACTATGGAAACTTTCTCCAGGACAATGCTTATAGTGTTCAGGAATCTGGTGACGGAGGACTGGTTTTTACTGGCTCCGTTGAACATCTGACAACAGGTAAAGATATTGTATTGATTAAAACCGATCAGTACGGGAACCAGGTTGAATGGTCACCTAAATATTTTGGTTTTGGTTTTGATGATGAAGGTTATAGCATTGAGATTTTGGAAGACGGTTATCTGATAGCCGGTACAGCCACTAATAGTGACGGAATTAAAGATGCTATCGTGATAAAAACTGATCTGCAAGGCAATAAGATCGGGAAAGAATTTATTTATGGAGGAAGTAATGATCATTTCGCCATGGATGTTGCTAAACGTTCGACTAACGGATACATAGTCGTCGGTTATTCGGAAAATCCTGCTGGCGGAAACAAAAGTTTTTTTGTAATTACATTAGATGAAGAATTGAATAATACGGGAATAACAACTTCTCTATCAAGGGGTGAGGAATTTTTAAGAATAATCCGGAATAGTGAAAAAGAGTATATGGCATTGGGAAACCAATTCAATTCAGATAATGAATCTCAGTTTATAATTGCCAAATTAAATGAAACAGGAAATATTTTTGATCTTGTTTTTCTGGGATCACTTAATGTCTCTGAAGTCTTAAGTGATATTTCTGCTCCTAATGACTCAACGGTCTATATGTTTGGTTCGGTTCGTGAAGAAGAAAATGCTGAAACCAGGCTAATTTTAAAGAAAATTGTAAATCTTGAAGAGAGGTGGACCAGAATCATTACGGGTTCTGGGAATTTGACGGCAAAGGCTATTACCCACAAGGAGGATGGTAGTATAATTATTGCCGCGGATAAGGCTTATCAGGGAGATAAAAATATTATTATTTATTTTCTTGACGATGCAGGAAATATTATTGATTCCAAGGAATACGGCGGGACAGGGGATCAAACTGTTGAAGATATATTGCTCTCTGAAGACAATTTGATCATACTTGGTGGAAATGCTTATGAGCAAAACAGGATGATATCTGTTATAAAGACAGATAGTAAGGGACAAATCTGGTAAAAACTATAATTTACCGGTACTCCCAGTTTACGTTTTAAATTCTGCCGCCATGAAAAATCTATTTTTTACAGCATTATTTATTGCAGGAATGCTAATGCCTGCTGTAATCTTTTCCCAATCTGCAAACCTGTCAGGTACCATTTTTACAAATAATCTGGAAAGTGATATAAGAATAGGAGGAGAGACTATTGAAATTAAATTATCTGGTTTTGGTTTTTTCTGGAGACCCGTGCGCTGGGATAGTGATATCGGTAAGGATTCTGATGTTACCGAGGATCTGATAGATGGGTTTTCCGGGGATGAGAACTTTGATGATGTTACGGAAGAGTTAAATCATAGGCATATTGAAAGGGTGGATGATTATCTGGTAAGGATTACTTTGCCGGAGGTGCCGGATTACGATCTCGATGATGAAGATGAAACAATTGAAGTGATAATTCCATCTTCATGCCTGACCTTTTATTCTGAGCCGGTTTCTGCTGCCCCGGATATCATCATCAAGTATGAGCAGGCTGCAGCTACTATAAACGACCCGGGACTCAAGGAATCAACTTTGGATGGATCTGAACTTATAATAACATTGAAAGAAGAAGAATTTAAAAATTCAGATCTTCAAATCAAGAACTTTACACATAATGGTCCTGATGCTATTAGCATTAATGCTGTTAATTATGTTAGTGAAACAAAGGCGGTGATAACTTTAGGACTGGATGGAGCTCTTACTGACAACATAAATAATTTCAGGATTACAGTTTCATCAAAGGAACTTGAGGGCGATCAATCTCTTACAACCAATGGCATATCAATTACCAGTCAGAGTATTCCTTTTATTATTGATGTAACTATACCGGAAGATACATATATTATTGGTGAATTAGTAAAGGTCCTTATTTCGGTAAATGATAATCCTGACAGTGAGTATAAATATTATTCAGGAACAGTTGCAGGAAAAGAACTTACTAATCTTCAGAAAGAATCAAACAGTCTATATTCAGCGTATTTCACTGTAGAAGAAGGGGATGCGGATTATTCCGCCGATCAGAACATTCCGGTAAATAACCTCCGACTGTCATCCGGATCTTTGATAGGAAAGGCCTATAATGGTGTTATAAATAACGCTACCATTATTGATGCAAATGCTCCGGTGGTTAGTAAGATATCCGTAGACAATGGTACCTATTATATTGGAGATAGAATTTTAGTGGATATTGAAGCCGATGGGAATAATTATACTGCTGTGAATGGTACACAGATCAACGGAATTCCCCTTTCTCATTCTTCAGTTAGTTTCGTTAATATAAGCGGTGGTCAGTATCGTCTATCATATAACATACAGCCAGATCACCCCGGGGTTTTGCCCGGGGATCTTGAAATAGTCCTATACCTTGAAGATGCTGCAGGTAATATTGGTGGTCCTTACTCTGATGTTGACCCCAATTCTCTGAGCATTTATACTATTCTGCCTACTGCTGTTATCTCCGGTGATCAGACCATATGCGAAGGCGAAACCGCAAACCTGAATGTAAATTTAACCGGTGAATCTCCCTGGCGTATTTACCTGTCTGATGGAGACGATAAAACTGAGCATAACATTAATGAATCGCCATCGGTGTTAAATGTGTCTCCCAGGGTTAATACTGTTTACAGCATTGATTCTGTTTTCGATGGGAACGGGACTCCAAATGCAGGAGAGGGGTCAGCCACAGTTACCGTAATTGAAAAAACCGATGTGGAAATTACTAATACGGACACCATCTTTTCCCTTGATGCAGATCCTGTATTGCTTGAAGCCGTTCCTTCCGGCGGAACTTTTACCGGACCTGGTGTGGATAGTTCAACGGATTATTTCGATCCGGGGAAGGCTGGCACCTTTTATTCTCCGCATACCCTGTATTACAGCTATACCAATAACCTTGGCTGCACAAGTGTAGACAGTACGCTTATTTACATTGTCGAAGCTGAAGGCGAGATTCGCATACCCCGGGATCTGTATTGTGATTATGATGCTCCCTTTAAGGTTACTGCTTCCAATGTTGCAGAAGTGACAGGATCTTTTATTCTTTATAATGAAGAGAATGAGGAGGTAGACGGCCTTACGGATAATGGGGATAACACGGCATCAGTAAATCCTGCTGTTCCCGGCGAAGGTACTTTCACGATCGAATATAAATACTTTAGCGGCACTCAGTTTTCTATAAGAAGTAGCTTTCAGATCGAATCTCCGGGAAACCTGGAAATACTAATTCCGGACCAGGACGAATATTGTCTGAATGAAGTTCCTTTCACTATGAGCGCTTCAGATCCTGCCGCAGTATTTTCCGGTCCGGGCGTAAGTGGTAATCCGGAAGATGGGTTTATTTTTAATCCTGCTTCTGCACAGGTGGGCGATAATACTATAACCTTAACAAATACAACCGCAAGCGGATGTGAAGCCTCTGTTTCAAAAACCATAGAGATCATTAAAGTGCCTGCCTTAAGCTTTACTGTCGATAAATTATGTACCGGCAGCAGTGACACCGTATTTTTTACCAATACTACAATGAATAAACATCTTATTTCCGAATGGAACTGGAATTTTGACGATCCGAACAGCGGCGATAATAATACGAGCACTGAAGAAGCTCCCTGGCATATATTTGAAGAAGCAGGGGTGCGGAATATTATGTTGACGGGAGAAACTTCTGCTGGTTGCGTTGACACCCTCGCTAAAACTATTTCGTTTGAAGATAATCCTACCGGTACATTCATACTGGAAAGCGAATGTTTTGAAGAAGGAACTGAAATAAGCCTGTACAGTGAGATGAAGAGCTCCAGTGAAATACAGTCGTATGAGTGGACCATTACCAATAGCTCCGGCGAGGTGGAAACTATTAGCGGAGGACCTTCTATTGAATATATTTTCGATAAACTGGACCGGTATTCCATCAGACTTGACGCTGAAACCAGCGTAGGTTGCTCGGGAGTTTCTGAAAGAGTGATCGTGTTTAAACCTACGTTCAGCCCAGGTGATTCTGTTGGCGGGTATTATGAAGATTTTACTGAGGACAACTTTTGGTGGTCTCCGGGGCAGGCAGATACTTCGAATCACCTTAGCTGGGATTACAGCATGGTTGAATTCTCAGCTCTGGGTAACAATCGGTCTCAGGCTTGGTATACCAATCTTCCCTCTACTCCCGTGCAGGAACATTCCTGGGTTAAATCCCCCTGTTTTAATTTTTCAAGCATGGATCGACCTATGATTGCCCTTGATATTTATCGGAGTTTGTCAGAAAATGATGAAGGTGTGGTATTGCAGGCAACAACAGACGATGGTGATAACTGGCAGACTATCGGTGGTGTTGAAGGAGGAATTAACTGGTATAATTCCGGTCAGATAGATCCCGGTCCGGGAGGCGGAACTGCCGGCTGGACAGGAAATGATCCTTTTAAAGCGGACAGCGGTTGGATCCGTGCCCGTCATGATCTTTCCCTTTTTGGCGGTGAAAGGAAGATTCAGTTTCGTATTGTATTTGCTTCCGGACATAGCAATACAGAAACCGATCGTGAAGGTTTTGCCTTTGATAACATAAGGATAAAGGAGCGAAACAGAAAAGCCCTGATAGAACATTTTACCAATAGCTCAGCTGATAATACAAGAGAAATAGATGGAAGGGTCAACAGCATTTATAACGGCAGTTTTAAAGATGCAGTAAAACTCGAATACCATACTTCATTTCCGGGCAGCGATCCTTTTAATTCACACAACAGTTCGGTGCCTGCAACCCGCTCATTTTATTACGGTGTATCCGAAGTTCCTTACTCCCTTGTGGATGGAGGTTATAACTCTGATCTCAGGTTCGGATATGATATGGATATGATGGAACAGAAAGATTTGAAAATTGCTTCACTAAAAGACGGATTATTTGACATTGAGATCACTGCTGATTATAAGCCCGACAAGGTGCATGCTGAAGTGCAGGTCACTGCTCTGGATGACCTTGAGCCTGCAGAACGGATAGTTCACATACTGGTCTTTGAAAAGCTGATAACCGGGGTGTCAACAGTGAACGGGGCTACCAACTTTTTGAATGTTGTAAAAGAGATGCTTCCAAATAGCGCAGGAACTGCGGTATTCGACGAATGGGAAAAAGGGCAGTCCAGGAGCTATCAGTATTCATGGGATTATAAGAATGTTTATGATCCTGATATGATCAGGGTTGCAGCCTTTATTCAAAATGACGAAACCAAAGAGGTTTACCAGGTGGAGGCCGACGACAGTACCAATCTGACAACTTCAGTGAAGGATGTAAACCGGGTTCATGGGATGATAGTCGTTTACCCGAATCCTGCAAAGAATCATTTGTTTATATCCGTTGAAGCGGAGGACAGGAGAGATTATACTCTTGAATTATATGACCAGACAGGCCGGATAATGAAACAATTGAAAATGTATTCCTTCGAAAACCAGAAGAAAATCGATCTTACCGGACTGGATAAAGGGGTTTACTTATTGAGGTTTAGTGACGGGCGAAACGGGGTGTTGAAGGTGGAGAAAGTGGTGATTTTGGAATGAGTGTATGAGTTACACCCCTCCCTCTTATGCTAACAGACCCTAAGGGTTTTTGAAACCCTTAGGGTCTGTTAGCATAAGAGGGAGGGCTAAGACAACTTCTTCGATTCATCGAAAATAACAGATCGATCAATCAATTACATCCGGGCACTTTTTCTTTTTTCGCTGCTGCTCTCTCCTCAAAAGCGTCTATCATAGCATTATTATATGCTTCACAGGCTTTATCGTACTGTGCGGTTCCTGTATAGGCATTTCCGAGTTCATAATTGATAGCTGCGATTTTCATCTCATCTGTTTCTGTTTCAAGCGCTTTTTTTCCATGTTCTATAGCCTGGTCGTATTCGATCATTCGGTTGTAGATCATGGCGAGTTTAAGATGAGCGTTTGAATTATCCGGATCATATTCAACAGCTTTTTCGAAAGCATCTATTGCATAGCTAAAATCTTCCATCTCAGGATCTACGTCTTCAAGTTCCATATTACCCTGATCAACAAAGTAGCCTCCGAGAGCATTCTGAGCATCTTCGAGTGTTTTTGCGTCATTCTTTGTCCTGGCTAACTCAATAGCTTTTGATAAAGCTTCAACCATTTCAGCTTCTTCAAACAAAGCCTTATGAACCAGTCCCAGACCAAGATATGCCTTGGGATATTCCGGAGAATAATTTACAGCAGACTCAAAATGGCGCAATGCTTCATCCATGTCTCCGGCTTTCATTTTTTGTGTTCCAACACCTGTGAGGAGGGTAGGAAGATATTTCATAGCTTTCTGTTTGTACTCTTCATTTGTATTGTATTCTTCGGCGAGATCAACGGTATTTTCCAAATAAGGAATAGCATTTTCATAATCTTTTTGTTTCATATAAGCTATGGCAACCTGATAATTCAAAAGAGGAATTTGTTCTTCTGCTTTAGCGACAAGTTCATCAGCTGAATCGCCAACTGCCTCGGCCATGCTTAATACCTCCTGGAAATGATCAATCGCGGTTGTGTATTGCCCTTTGTTAATTTCATCCGCACCTTCATTGAATTTTGCAATAACATCGTCATAGCTTTGGGCGTAAATACCTGTGATAGAAATTATTGCAAAAAACAGGAAAACTTTAAATCGTTTCATACTTTTCTTTTTTGGTTTATGCTGATTTTTTTAACGTTCCAAATATATAAAAAATGTGTTTGTCTTACATACTGGGAACTTAATTTATTTGAAACAAATATCTTGCCAAAGGAGGGAGGGGGGAGGGGGAGGTGATCGGTGTGATCGGTAATCGGTGATCGGTGATCGGTGTGATCGGTAATCGGTGAACGGTGATCGGTAATCGGTGTGACGGTAATCGGTGGGGTAGTGGGAATTGAAGGTGGAGAGAGTTGGTTGTTCGGTTCCCGCCTGCCAATTCACAGGCCTTTGCGTTGGCAGGCGGGGATCTTCGAAAGTCCGCCAGGCGGATTCGTTTTGCCTTGATTTTTTGCCTGCCCTGAGCGCAGTTGTCGGGGTTGCCATCACCAATCGACATCATACGTGTGCCGAGAAGCAGTGATCGGCGCAATAGTATATTCAACAATCACACAATCACTGATCACGGATTACCTTTTAAGGGTTTTTTTGTTGGGTGTTTTGCCGGAGGAAAATTTTTTTGTGCTGATGACTCTGTCTTTTCATCCTCTTTGCAATTACCAAACTTTAAACTATATTTGTCATATCTATTCCAGTGGACAGATTTGACTGATTGCAACCACAGATAAAAAAATGCTAAAGCAGTGATGCAGTTTCTTATCTTATCATTAGTCGAACTCCCTGGTATTTTATTTTTTTATATACAATTGTTAATGCTGTCGCTGTCTGTCATGCAGCGGACAGCAGCTATGAAGTGTGAAAATATAATACTGCTTTGTTCCGCCTAAAGCATGAATGAGCAGTTTTCGCGGAAAAGACTGCCTTGGGCCGGATAAAAATGAATTCAGGTGGAACAATTTTTTAAATAGATGAGTACAGGCTAAAAGGTGAATATTATGACAATATTCTTAAATATCCTCCAGCCCCTTCAGCGACAAGGGGAAGGGAATTTCGGGGTAAAATAGTTTTTTTATAGTGGACTCATAGAAGCAATACTGACAATATGAACAGAAAGGAATCGAAAACAGAGAACTTAAATTATATTAATAAAATCTATAAAACCAAATTACAATGTCATATCTCTTTACTTCCGAATCTGTGTCCGAGGGACACCCGGATAAGATTGCCGATCAGATCTCTGATGCACTTCTGGATAATTTTCTCGCTTTTGATCCTGAGGCCAGGGTTGCCTGCGAGACTATGGTAACCACCGGTCAGGTGATCCTTGGCGGCGAGGTTCGTACAAGCACCTATGTAGATGTTCAGAAAGTTGCCCGTGAGGTAATAAACAAAATTGGATATACACGTAATGAATATATGTTCGACGGAGACTCATGCGGCATACTGACTGCCATCCATGAACAGTCTGAAGATATTCAACGCGGAGTAGACAGGGGTGACCCCTTACTTCAGGGAGCCGGTGATCAGGGCATGATGTTCGGTTATGCCTGCAGGGAGACAGATAATTATATGCCGCTTGGTCTTGAGATTGCCCACAAACTACTGATTGAGCTTGCGGTTATTCGCAGAGAAGGAAAAGAAATGCCCTATCTCCGGCCTGACTCCAAGTCTCAGGTTACCATTGAATATAATGATGATCATAGCCCCAAACGTATTCACACGATAGTGGTTTCCACCCAGCACGATGAATTCGAAAAGGATGATGAAAAGATGCTGGAAAAGATAGCTGAAGATGTAATGAAAATACTTATCCCAAGAGTAATGAAGACCCTCCCCGAAAGAGTGAAAGAGCTCTTTGATGATAAGGTTATTTTCCATATTAATCCGACCGGTAAGTTTGTTATCGGGGGGCCTCATGGAGATACCGGACTTACTGGAAGAAAAATAATTGTTGACACTTACGGTGGTAAGGGAGCACATGGGGGCGGAGCTTTTTCCGGTAAGGATTCCTCCAAAGTAGACCGATCGGCCGCCTATGCTTCAAGACACATTGCTAAGAATCTTGTTGCTGCAGGAGTAGCCGATGAAATTCTGGTACAACTCTCCTATGCAATTGGAGTTGCAGAACCTCTGGGCATATTTGTTGAAACTTACGGAACAGCAAAGGTTAATTTATCCGATGGAGAGATTGCCGAAGGAATAAAGAACATATTTGACCTGAGGCCAGCCGCCATTGAAAGCCGTTTAAACCTGAGAAAGCCCATCTACGCTGAAACTGCCGCCTATGGACACATGGGCCGCCAGCCTGAAAGTGTAACCAAGAAATTCGAATCCCCTTATTGGGGAGAAGTAAAAATGAAAGTAGAACTCTTCACATGGGAAAAGCTGGATTATGTGAGCAGGGTGAAGGATGAGTTTGGGTTGTAGGGGAAGAGGTTTATGGGTTTAATCGTTTATAGGTTTATAGGTTTATGGGTGAAGGGTCACACCGATTACTGATCACCTCTTAAGAGTTTACGGTTCCTAAAGTATTTAATACCCCGATAGGGTAGAACTAGAATAGCCACGGGTGGCAACCTTTGAGTGTTCGGAACCTTGATGTTGAACAATTCGGTGATGCAATTCCAAACCCCAACGGGCATAAGCGTCAACTTAAGACCCTTCATCTGTTTTGATTGGAAGGAGAGAGAG
>CAYRTD010000109.1:0-14491 GCA_964426915.1 uncultured Bacteroidaceae bacterium
AATTTTAAACCGCAGTATACTAATGTATTCGAGGATTTAAAATTTTTGCAGCAATGCAGATATTGGACATTATGGACAGGCACTACCCAGGCTTTTTGCCACCATATTCCAAAAATTTCCTCTATATTTACAGCATCAGGCCCTGAGTTTATAATGAAAATCAGAATCAGGAATGCAAGAGGAAGTTAAGGATATTACACCCTTTCTCCTTGCCCTCAAAGAAGGATCCGGGAATGACTTCACCAATTATTCAATGAACTCTCTGAACAGACGGATCATTAAAATAATGAATGATTTCAGGATTAGTTTTGAGGATCTGGTAGAAAGGGTTAAAAGTGACAGATTATTCAGAGAAGAAGTCGTTAAGAAAATCACGGTTCATACAACCGATCTCTTTCGTGATAAGGAATTGTGGCTATTTCTCAGGGAAAAAATACTTCCCCGTTTTGCAGAAAAAATGAAGATCACCATCTGGCACCCCGGATGCTCCACAGGCCAGGAAGTCTATTCCATGATGATATTGCTAAACGAAATGGGTCTCCTTAACAAAACAGAGATCTATGCTTCCGACCTGAATCCCGATGTTCTGGATATTTCAAGAAAAGGTAAATACAAGTTTATTTTCAATAAAGATTATGTATCGAATTTTGACTCTGTCATTAATCCGGATAGGAACAGAAAAAAGATAAGCCATGAAAGATACTTTGAAACAGACAGGGATGAGGATTTTATTGTAATGAAAGAATTCCTCAGAAAAAAACCTGTTTACAGAAAAATGGACCTTGTGAGGGATAATAATCCTTTCAAACTAAATTTTGATATCATCGTATGCAGAAATGTAATCATATATTTCAATTATGATCTGCAAAACAAAGTGTTCGACATGTTCTATAATAATATGAATGAAAATGCCTGCCTGATTCTGGGATTACATGAAAGTATAATCGGACCCTGTGCATCCCATTTCTATAAAAACGATAAGGTGTATTTCAAAAAAGATTTATAAATTAACGCTCAGATCCGGTGATTATTTCTGGAAACGCAAGAAATCTCGGATAACTTTTCAGGCAAAAGGCCCACTATTTTATTTGTGCAATTTGAGTCTATGAGAAACATCTTAAAATCTATATCCGGAAAATATATTCTGCTCAGCATAGCTTTGATCGTTTTCTGGATTATTGCTGGTTTTCTGGCCATCGACCGCATCAATTCTGCACGCCATCTGAGTACTATACAAGAGCATATAAATGAAAACATTACCCGTTCTGCAATAATTCATGGCAACTCACTGTCTCTTATCTCTCTGGCAACCCTGGGGGGAAGCCCGGAAACTATAACTGAATATGGTGAGTCTGAACAATTACGACTGGAAATAATCACCGGCATCAACTCACTGGAAGAAGATCCTTATTCAGGAAATCTTACCAGCTTTAGCCGTAGGAGCAGGATGATCAGAGAAAGTTGTAATGAGCTGAACAGGATTGAGAATGAATACATCAGCCTCCTTATCCATAAAGGGGATCCCGGATCGGGCCTGATTCTTAAGATCACTTCCCTGCTGGATGAATCAATTCTGCAGGAAAAAAGTCTTCCCCCGGATTTTTATTACGGATTAAAAAATGAATTTCAGGACTATCTGATAAAGAATAACCCTGAAATATTGAGCGAAATTATCATTAGCCTCGACATGAAAATGACGGGGGCAGATCTGCATACAGGTAGTTCGGGTGATTTTTCTGCTACAACAGGAAGCCTTCCCCTGATTCTGAACCGGTCCTTCAAAGATCTTTTGAGAACAGACCGGAAATTAGGATTTCATAAATCTACTGTTTTAACAAACGAACTGAAGCTTTTTAATGAACAGCTGAAGAACCAACTCAATACAATGAATGATGAATTCCGCACTTACTCAAATGAATTCATGAACTCATCCCTGAACCGGTTTATAATTTTCCTTGTGCTAACGGGATTACTTACCGGTGGATTGATAATATACTTTTCATCAGGAGTGCTGAGGAGTTTCGACAGGCTGTCTCCTGCATTAAAAGAATTATCACTTGGCCGGATTCCTGAAGAAATCAGTGTTCCTGAAGATTCAGAAACCGGACAATTAGCTGAATACACCAACAGGATAGCGGTGAATCTTGGTAAAAAGCTTGAGTTTGTAAATAACCTGGAAAACCTCAGCGGAAATGAACAGGATTTATTGTTGAGTGAAAAAGATGAACTGGGAAATGCACTGCTGAAAGTCCATGATAAAATGATTATTACGGAAGAGAATAACAGGAAAAGGATTGAAGAAGATCACAAAAGAAACTGGCATAATGAGGGCCTGGCACAGTTCAGTGAGATATTCAGGTATGAGTTTGAGGATATTAATGAGCTTTCCTTCAGGATAATAAAAAAATTGGTCAGCTATCTTGAGGCAAGTCATGGTTCCTTGTTTATTCTGAACACGGAAGATCCGGAAGATCCGGTTTTCGATCTTTCCGCTACTTTTGCCTACGACAGACGAAAATTTCTTCAAAAAAGGATCCGTCCCGGTGAAGGCCTGTGTGGAACCTGTGCACTCGAAAAAGAAAGCATTTTCTTAACCGATATTCCGGATGATTATATTGAAATTACTTCCGGGCTCGGTGGGAGTTCTCCCCGTTCACTTTTAATTGTTCCCCTTATCGTTGAAAATATTAGCTTCGGGATCATGGAAATTGCTTCTCTCAAAGTGCTCAGGGACTTTGAAATTGAGTTTGTAAAAAGACTTTCGGAAAATATTTCGACATCAATTGCTTCTGTAAAAAACAATATTAATACCAGGGAGCTTCTTCAGAAAATTCACATACAGACAGAGGAAAAAGAACAACAGGATGAAAAAATGCGAAAAAAAGTGAAGGAGCTGGAGAAGGCCCTGGAAGAATCGAAAAATCATGAATCCGGTATTAAGACAGTTCTCAATGCAATTCATAATTCATTGCCGGTTGCCACCTATTCCCTGAATGGCAGAATTGCGGATATTAATGATAAATTCACAGCACTCCTTGAACTCTCACCCGATCAGATCCTTGGTAAACACCATAGTGAATTTTCCACAACTAACAGACAAAGCGAAGAATACAGGCAATTCTGGAATGACTTGAAAAAGGGAGAAACAAAAAGCATAACAGAAAAATTCCGCTTATTCAGCGGAAAAGAGATATGGCTGAAACAGACATTTACGCCTATACCCGATGAACAAAAGAAAACCAAAAAGATCCTCAGTATTGCTAATGATATAACCGAAATCAGGAACCATCAGGAAGCTCTTGGGAAACAATCAGCGGAAATTTCCAGAAAAAACAGGGAGATGCTTTCTCTTTCAGAAGCAGTGGATCAATCCATTATTAAATGTGAACTTTCACCTGAGGGAACGATTCTTCATGTAAACATGAATTACTGTCAGGTCACTGGCCTTTCCTTAAAAGAGCTTTCAGGAAAGAATATCAGGCTTTTCCTTAAAAAAGAAGAAGCAGAAAATTTCGACAATATACTAACCGGAGTACTTAAAGACAGGAGCTATTCCGGTGTGGTCCGAAGAACAAAACCCACAGGGGAAGAAGTATGGCTAATGTCAAATTTCGCTCCTGTAAAAGACGAATACGGGAAGATCTATAAGATCTATTTCCTCGCACAGGATATTACCGAAAAAAGGCTCAAGTATCAGTTGCTGGAAGAAGCAAATAAAGAAATCGAGAGACTCAGGAAAAAAATCTGAAAAAAGAAAGACAAGTAATGCCCGGAATCACTATTGTTGAAACAAAGGAAATAATAAGACTGGTCAAAGATAAATTCGACTTTGATCTGAGTCCCCTTATCCTGATATCCCTCCGGTTAAAGCTTGATAGTATTATTCAGCAAAGTAAACTGAGAAACTTTGAACATCTTTATGAAAGCATTAACGGGGATCCCCGGTTTTTCGATTACTTTCTCTATGAGATCTTTTATTCCAGTGCAGAGATTTTTCGTGATCCCGGAATGTGGATAATCCTGAAAGAAGAAATAATTCCTTCCCTGATGGAAAGAACAGAGAAGATCGACATTCTCATACCACAATGCAGCTGCGGGAGCGACCTGTATTCTACCCTTATACTTCTGGAAGAAATGAACCTGACCGGACAGGCAGACATACATCTTACCTGGATCACTGAAAGAAACAAAAAAAATATTTCCGAAGGAAAAATAGAAAAGAATCTGAATGAAGCTTCAGCTAAAAATATTCGTGAAGTATTTCCTGATTGTCCCAGCGAGAAATATATTATCCTGAAAAATAAAGAATACTTTTTCAACACCCGCTTTTTAAAGAATATTTCTTTCTCAAAACATGACTATACCGATCG
The DNA here is from genome assembly GCA_964426915.1 of uncultured Bacteroidaceae bacterium. Classification (GTDB taxonomy): domain Bacteria; phylum Bacteroidota; class Bacteroidia; order Bacteroidales; genus CAYRTD01. The sequence continues at coordinate 4,371 of CAYRTD010000109.1, forward strand.
GAAGGAGAAAAAATCCTATCATCTGATACTTTGCAGGAACAAGTTTTTGTTTTTCAATTTGAATTATCAAAACCTGATGCTCGAAAAACTCGTAAGAGAGCTTAGGCCCGGAGGAATTCTTGTCACAGGTTATAAAGAGGATATCAGCGATTACATGACAAAGAACAATTTCCTCACAGAAGTCAATTCCTCTGAAAAAATATACGGGAAAAAAACATCGGTAAATGAATAAACTATTGATCATTGGAGGATCTGCAGGCAGTTTCAAGGTGGTGAATGATTTACTGGCAAGTCTTCCTGTAAATTATCCATGGACGATTATCGTTTGTCTTCACAGGCTCCGGACAGCAAGGACGGGTTTTAAGGAAGCCCTTGCCATTAATACAGGATTTGAAATCCGTGAGCCCCTGGATAAGGAAAGAATTAAACACTCCACCGCCTACCTTGCCCCAGCAAACTATCATCTGCTGGTTGAATACGGACATCGGTTTGCTTTGTCGGTTGACAGGGCGGTTAATCACAGCCGGCCCTCAATAGATATCACAATGAAAACTGCAGCCGAGGTATTTAAAGAAAAAACCATCGGAATTTTGCTCTCCGGCGCCAATATGGACGGCGCAGCCGGAATGAAAAAAATACATGAGCTGGGGGGTAAAACCCTGGTTCAGGACCCTGGTTCTGCAGAAATAAAAACCATGCCACAGGCAGTTATTAAGTTATTCAAACCGGATTACCTTTGTGATGCTGAAGGGATTACTGAAGCTGTTCATAAGCTTGGTGGAAGTGATTAATAAAGAGTAAATTAAATAATAACTTGAAAAAAGAACGAATATATACCATAATCATTTTTATATCAGGGGTGATCCATCTTTTACTTCTGCTGTTTTCCTGGAAAATAAAATCGGAAAGTGCACACTTGTTCACTTACATCCCCATCCTTCTGATAATATCCTTTTCCCTAAATATTATTCTCCTGCTCAGGATCACCGGAATTTTTTCTTTTCCGGTGAAAGAAGCAAAATCACCCCCCAAAGAAATTAACTCCATTTCTGAAAAAGAGGAACAGCTATCACATACAAGGGAAATCATTAATCCTAAGACTTCGGTGGAGAAGCTTCTCAAAAATGTGATGCTTAAAAGAACCCTGCAAGGTTTCGGGGAAAAATTGTTAAGTAACTTCGCAAGGGCTTTTGACATCATGCAGGGAATATTTTACAGTTGGAATGAAAAAGATCAGGTCTATGAACCAAAAGCATTTTATGCCATTACCGAAAGTACAGTAGTAAGATCGTTTCGTCAGGGGGAATCCATTCCCGGCCAGGCAGCTATGAAAGATGACATTACCGTCCTGAAAGATCTTCCCGGGAATTACAGGACAATAGAATCAGGCCTTGGCAATCATGTTCCCGGCTTTATCTATTTCATCCCGCTCCTTCATGAAAAAAAATGTGTTGCCTTAATAGAGATCAGCTGCTTTAAGAAAATTTCTGAGCAGAAACTAAACGCACTGAACTACTTTATGAATTTTAGCGGTAAAAAATACATTCAGTTCACTGAAAAGATTAATGTCTGAAAATCTCCCAAATAGCGCTTATGATAAGAGAGAAAAATTCTTTCCCTGGCTTATATTCACAGGAACCCTTCTGCTGGTCCTCCTTCTCTGGAGTCTCGAAATCATAGGTCGCAAGCTCAGCTTATCCTTCACTTCATTATTTGAAATACACAAATCCCCTCCCCTATGGTTCATCGATCTTTTGCCCTTCCTGTTATTCTTTTTTTCCCGTTACCATTTTAGAACATATAACCGCCTTCTAAAAGAAAAAGAACATTTTTTCGACAGACAGAAAAAAATATACCGGAACTATGCAGAACATGCGGAGCGCATGGGCATGGAAGATTACAGCATTCCGGTAGAACCGGCCGGAGATGATGATGATCTGGGAAAATCATTGCAGTTTCTTCAGGGTTACCTGAGGGCTACAGACAGAAAAAAAAGAGACGAGACCTGGATCTCCGACGGGAAGGAAATGATTTCCAGAATCCTCAGGCTTTACACAAATATTGATGAACTTTCCTATAAGGTTCTGGAAAATTTATGCGATTATATCGATGTTGAACAGGGAGCGATCTATTTATACAATGAGCATTCCGAAGTCCTGAAATGCACTGCGACCCACGCCTATAACAGAAAAAGATTTGTTAATCAGGAATTTAAATTGGGCTATGGTCTGGTAGGTCAATGTGCGTACGAAATGGACTTTGTTTATCGCACCGAGATACCCGAAGATTACATTACTATAAGTTCCGGGATCCTGAGTGATCAGAAGCCCCGCTCGATTGTTCTTGTCCCGTTGATATCAAATGAAGAGCTACAGGGTGTTATGGAATTTGCAAGTATTCAGCCAAAGATCCGGAAAATTTCCATTCAGTTTCTGCTGGAGCTGGGTGAAATTATCGGTCGCTCCATATACAACCTGCGTATGAGCCGAAAAACAGAAGAACTTCTGGAAGAATCCAGGAAAATGACAAAGGAGCTGCAGGCAAATGAAATTGCCCTCCGGGAAAATGCGGATCTGATGAAAATAACGCAGATGAAACTCGAAAATTCCAACCGGCAACTGGAGCAAAAGGTCAGAGAAGCAGAAAAAGCAAGTGGACAACTTCACTGGATGCTTGAAAATTCTTCGGAGCTGATCTCCATTTACTCCGAAAATCTAAGCCTCAGTTATGTAAGTCCTTCCGTTACGAAGATCCTGGGGTATCCGGAAAAGGAGTACAAGGAAGGGAAAGACTTTGAAAGACTCACACGTGAAGGAGCTGCCGCCCTAAGGGATCTTATCTCCGAATCGATCACGAATCCGGGAAATAGGAGAACCATCCGCTACTCTTTTGTGAAAAAAGGAGGAGAGACTGTCTTCCTTGAATCATCGGCAAAAAACCTTCTGGATAATACCTCCATCAGGGGCATTCTTGTTAATTCCATTGACATAACGGAAAAGATGAGAGCTGAGAAAGAAGAAAGATTAAGAACCCGGATGCAGTCACTTTCCGAAAATTCCCCGGATCTGATCTTACGCCTTAGCACATCCGGACAATTTTATTATGCAAATCCTGTCGTGGAAGATTATATGGGACTGAGCCCCGCGGAAATCATAAACAAAAATATTACCGAACTCCCGTTTAATCCAGATCTGAAAGAATATTTCGAAGCCACCCTTGCCGCTATGAGAACAAATCCTGGAAAAACCAGTGAAGAAATAACCGTACTTTTGGAAACGGACAATACGATGAAAGACCGGATCATCAGTTTCGATGCAATTCCCGAATATAATTATAAGGAACTGGAAACTGTTCTGTTTGCCGGCCACGATGTCACGGAAATGAAAAGGATCGAAAAGGAACTGAATGAAAAAAATAAAAAGATTCAGGACAGCATTAATTACTCCAAAAAAATTCAAAACGCCATTCTTCCTGATATGGAAAATCTCCGAAAGACTTTTCCCAGCAGCTTTCTTTTTCTCAGGCCCAGGGATGTCATTTCAGGCGATTTCCCATGGTTCCTCAAAAATGAAACCAACATCTTCCTTGCAGCAGTTGACTGTACAGGCCATGGTGTTCCGGGGTCAATGCTTTCCTTCATTGCCTATTTCCTGCTGAAAGAAGTTACGAAAACCGGAACGAATCTGAGTGCCGGTGAAACCTGCGATCTCCTTAATAAACAATTCCGGAAAACACTGAACCAGGAGGATAATAAAAATGATACCAATGATGGCCTTGATATTGCTCTTTGTAAAATATACCCGGGGGAGAAGAAAATTGAATTTGCCGGGGCTCACAGGCAACTTTTCTTACTGAGAGAAGGCGAACTGACTGAATTCAAGGGTAACAGGAAGGCCATAGGCGGACTGGAATTATTCAAAAAAGCCGACGAGAAATTTATAAACCACTCTATTGCTTACAAAACGGGTGATAAGATATTCATTTTTACCGACGGACTGACAGATCAGCTGGGAGGACCCTATGGTAGGAAATACAGTCCGGGAAGAGTTAGGGATTTAATTCTTGAGCATCCGGGCTATATCATGAAACAATATCATGATATTTTTGATAGGGACTTCAGGCAGTGGATAAAAGATTTCCGTCAACTCGATGACGTTTTGATGATCGGTATTGAATTTTAGTATAAAACCTTTTTATGATTTCCACGTAATCCAATACTGACCAGCTCTGATAAATGAAGCAGAAAACTCTGAATACCGGTTTTTTACAATTTGTGTATGATTTCTATAAGGGGATCAGAAAACATGAAATTACACTTGCATACGAAGGAGAGATGAATCATCAGCTGATGAAGGTTTTCACCGGTATTGCCATGGGGAGAATGTTGGAAGATAATGAAAAGATCCCGGTAAGCAAAAGAGTTTACCATGTGATGATCGAATGCCTGCAGAATATTTCCAGACACGCATTCCATACAGATCAATCAACACAGGAAGATTTAAATCACGGGATCCTGATCATTTCAAAGGATCCGCAACATTATCTGATAACCACCGGAAATATTGTAGAATTGGAAAAGATCGAAGAGTTGACCAGATTCCTGGAAAAAATAAACTCAATAGATAAAAAAGAGCTTGATGATCTTTATCGTTATCAACTGAAAGAAGGAAGCATATCCAAAAAGGGCGGAGCTGGCCTTGGATTTATAGATATCAAAAGAAAAACCGGAAATAATCTTGATTTTCATTTTTTGCCTGTTGACCGGAATTATTCGTTTTTTCTGTTTTCATCCAGTATAAAAAGAACATTTTAACCACTTAATAATGAAAGCCTTATACATAAAAGAAACCGATGATAGTCCGAATGTTGTTCTGGACAAAGAAAAGCGACAATTTGAAATAAGCGGGAAATCTCTCCCGGAAGATGTCTCAGCCTTTTACGATCCCCTAATAAAGTGGTTTGAGAGCTATATCAAAAATCCGCTGCCCTCTACTCCTGTAACGGTGAAAATGACCTATTTCAACACAGCCTCTTCCAAGCTATTATTGGATGTTTTCATGGTATTGGAAAAACTGGAAGGGAAAGATCACGAGGTAATCATTAACTGGCATTACCCTGCCTACGATGAGGAAATGAAAGATGCCGGGGTTGAATATAGTGAGATGTTGGATCTCAGGTTTAATTTCATACCCGAAGAAAACGAAATAACCATCTGATAATATGAGTGAGGAAATCCTGCGTGCCCTTATGCAGCTCTTTGCCATCCTGACAAAGCAGGACGGCGGGGTTGAAGAAAGTGAAGAAAGGTATGTATGGAATTTTCTCAAAACGCAGCTTGGAGAAACGGGAACGGAAGAATATTTTGAACTCTTCAGAAAGGAAGCCGGCCTGGAGGAGGGTCCCGTTAAAAATAAAAAAAAGCTCACTTCTGTACTTGATTCGGTAAGGATCCTTGGGATATGCAAAAAAATCAACAAAACCCTTAATCAGTCCCAGAAGACAGTCGTAATGGTTCGTCTCTATGAACTCATCTCGAGCGAAAAGAAACTTACCCCCCAGCGGCATGCCATAATCGAGACCGCTGCACAGGTCTTCAATATCAAAAGCGATGTTTACCGGTCAATTGAGGATTATGTCCTGAACCGGGATATAAATAGTTCTCCCGGTAAAGAGAACATGCTGCATTTAAGTGCTGAAAAAACGGATAACTCCAAAAACAAAGGGATAAGACCTGTTACGGGAGGTGACCTCCACATTCTAAGGATTCCGGATATTAACCTCTATTTTATCCGCTACCTTGGAAGGGAAGATCTCTACCTCAACGGCCTGGGTCTGCACAGAAGGCGAATTTATATTTTCTCCAAAGGAAGTGCCGTACGCCTGCCACATGGAAAACCCATTTATTATAGCGATGTATCGGGCTATTTTATGAATATGCACGCCAAAAAAGAGCTATTCTTTGAAGCGGAAAATGTGAACTACAGATTTAAGAACGGGACCCTTGGTCTACGAAATATATCATTTACCGCCCGCCATGGCAACCTGGTAGGCATAATGGGTTCGAGCGGCACAGGTAAAACAACCCTGCTGAATGTTTTGTCGGGTGTTCTGCCTCAGTCCTCAGGTAAAATAAGTCTGAACGGCTGTCATATCAATTCTGAAGAAATAAAAGGATCAACAGGATATATTCCCCAGGACGATCTTCTTATTGAAGAACTGACGGTTTACGAAAATTTATACTACAATGCCCTGCTGTGCTTTAAAAAGCTTTCAGATGAGGAGATAAAGGAAAAAGTTGACTATACACTCGAAAGGTTGGGACTGTATCAACGAAAAGACCTGAAAGTCGGCACCCCCTTCAATAAAACCATTAGCGGCGGGCAGCGGAAAAGACTGAATATTGCACTGGAGCTGATACGTGAACCTTCTGTACTTTTTGTTGATGAACCCACATCGGGACTTTCCTCCCGCGATTCCGAAAATGTTATGGACCTGCTTCGTGAACTAACCCTCATGGGTAAGCTCATTTTTGTGGTAATACATCAACCCTCCTCGGAAATATTCAAGATGTTCGACAATACCATCATCATGGATGAAGGCGGATACATGGTATATTACGGAAATCCTGTTGAGGCTGTAATGTATTTCAAGCTTCTCGATAATCAGATCAACTCGCAGTTGGGGGAATGCCCGGTTTGTGGAAGCGTTAATCCGGAGCTGATTTTCAATATACTGGAAGCCAGGGTAGTGGACGAATACGGTAACTATACAGGTAAAAGGAAGATAAGTCCCGCTCAGTGGAACGAATTTTATAACTCAAGTGCCGTTAAGGAAAAAACTAACGTCAGCAAGGACAAACCGCCCGGGAATCTGGAAGTTCCCGGATGGATGAAGCAAATCAGAGTTTTCATTGAAAGGGATGTACTTTCAAAGGCCGGCAACCGCCAGTATATTCTTTTAACGCTGCTGGAAGCTCCTCTACTGGGATTTATCCTGTCCTATATCATCCGGTATATAGCCGACCCATCCTCAGACACCTATATTTTCAGGGAAAATGAAAACATCCCTATCTATATTTTCATGTTGGTGATCGTAGCAGTTTTTATCGGGCTTACGGTTAGCGCTGAAGAGATTTTCAGGGACAGAAAAATCCTCAAACGCGAGCGTTTTTTGCATCTCAGCCGGTCGGGATACCTGGTATCAAAGATCCTCATACTTTTTACCATTTCGGCTATTCAGGCCTTATTGTTCGTTGCCGTAGCAAATACGATCATCGAATTAAAAAATATGTATTTTGAATACTGGTTCGCATTTTTTACCACAGCGGCTTTTGCGAACCTGCTCGGACTCAACATTTCTTCCGCCTTCAATTCTCCGGTTACCATTTACATCATCATTCCCCTTCTAATCATTCCGATGATGGTGCTGAGCGGAGCAATGTTCAGCTTCGAAAAACTGAACCGAAACATCAGCAGGATCGATAAAGTACCAGCGCTTGCAGAGATCATGCCCACCCGGTGGTCTTATGAGGCACTGATGGTAAATCAGTTCAGAAATAATTTTTTCCAGGTAAATTTCTATGATCTGGATAAGAATATCACAAATGCCGATTTTAATATCTCCTATCGTTTTCCAGAACTGGAATCCAGGCTCATTGATGTGAAAACCGAATTGCAGGTTAAAGGCAGGATTACAGAAAACCAAAACAATCTTCTCCTGCTGAAAAACGAGCTCTTGACAGAAGCTCAGCAGGTCCCCATTGTCGATATTCCGGATGCGGATTTTTTCGAACCGGAAAAAATGACCATGCAAAAGATCAACCGCATCGAAAACATTCTCGATGAGATCAATATGTATTATCTGGAAACATTTTCAAGGGAAAATCAGAAAAAAAACAACAAGGTAAAGAACCTTCTGAAGAACCTGAAAGATAAATACTACGAATACCTCAATGAATATCACAATGAACGACTGTCGGACGAGGTAAGAAAAATATATGAAAGAAAAAAAATGGTTGAATTTGAAAATCGCCTGGTAAGAATGACCGATCCCATTTACCGGGACCCGGATCCCCAGCACAGATTCGACATCCGCACCCATTTCTTTGCTCCCCGCAAACATTTCATGGGAAAATACTTCGGAACCTATCCTTTCAACATGACCATGATCTGGTTGCTCACCGGGATCTTATATATAACTTTGTATTACGACCTTTTAAGGAAATTGGTTAATTTTGAATGGAAGCGTTCCCGGTAAGGGAGAACCGATCATGCCGGAAAATAACAAATCTATGATTTGTGCAATTTTTCGAGCCGGCCCGACTAAGGATGGCCAATGCCATGGCAGGAGGGAATCAACGAATTTCGGAAAGAAATTCGGGATTACTGTTCACCGTTCACTGTCCATGGGTTCCTCCGAAGGCGGAGTTAAAATTACCAATCGACACATACCTCGCTAAAGCCGCTAACGTCGCTAACGTCGCTAACGTCGCTAAAGTCGCTAAAGTCGCTTCCCTCCCCCCAATCCCCCAAACCTTTTAAAAAGAATTCCGTAAACCCTTTCAATAAAAAACTTATTTACTAAATTTGATAGATCAAAATTCAAAAATGCTGAAATACGTTAAATACACCCTGTTCATCCTCCTTATCCTAAGTGCATGCAAATCGAGAAACAATGAGCTTGACATGCCCGGCTATGAAATGGATCCCGGAGAGATACAGATCCCCGAGGAAGCCCTGAGCGATATCATCCAAAATATATCCTCACCCATTGAGATGGCAGCTCTCATAAAAGATCTGGGAGTAGCCTTCAATAACAGCAACTTATCGGATCCGGAAAACATCGATAATTATTCAACCAATTTTAAAATGGCCTACAGCCTGGGTATTCTCGGAGCCGATCTCGGATACCTGAATGTCTACGACAAAACCGGAACCTCAGTAAGTTACCTCACCGCCATCAACAAAATAGCCGATGCACTGAAAGTGAGCAGGTTTTTCGACTTCAATACAATAAAGAGGCTCGCCACCAGTAATTCCAGTCTTGATTCCCTGATCTTTCTATCTGTCCACAGTTTTAACCAGATGGATGATCACCTCAGGGAAACCGGACGCAGCAATCTGAGCGCACTTATGATCACCGGTATATGGATTGAAGGTATGTACCAGGTAACCCAGGTAATTAAAACCCGGTATGATGAACAGCTTGCAGAATACATCGGTGAACAGAAACTGATTCTGAACGATCTGCTGCTTATTCTGAATAACTATAGCCGTGATGAACAATTTGCCACAATTATTGATGATTACTCCAAATTGAAAACCCTTTACGACCAGGTGAAAATAAGCTATGAAGTAGGCGAACCCGATACCCGGGAAGAAGACGGAATGCTGGTAGTAGTCCAGGAGGAAAAGAGCATCGTGGAAATAAACGATGAGGTCCTCGATACCATAATCAGCGCCATAGAGCATATACGCAATAAACATCTGGAGCTGTAAACCTATGTCAAAGGAAAGAATGAAAAACCTGAGATTCAATATCATTTTTGTTTGTGCCGCCCTGATCTTTTCAGCTCCGCTAGCAGCTCAGGATTTGCAGGATCGTGTTCAGGAGTGCGCCATGAGTGCAGGTGAAGATGCTACCTACCTCAAAGACTTTGTGGTTAAACTCGGGGAAGCACAACCCGGCCAAAGGCCTCCCGTCTACCGTCAGTCCCTCGCTCTAAGAAAAAATGTAACCTACCGTTTTTCCATATGTAATATGGAGAATTCCCCCGGAGAAGCCGTCCTTCGCATTTACGATCAGGCAAATCAGATCCTCAGCACCTACTACCCTGAAACCGGAAAAGAATACCGGATCGTCAATTTCCAATGTAAAAAATCCGCCGTCTACACCATCATGATCAGCTTCAAAGATGGGAAGGCCGGGGAGGCGATTGGGATAATGTCTTATGTGGAGAGGTGAGGGGAAGGGGAATGGGGATGGTGATCGGTAATCGGTAATCGGTAATCGGTGAGGGGTGATCGGTGATCGGTGTGACCGTCAGTTGGTGATAGCAACCCTGAATGGGGTTGAACTGGAATAGCCATGGGTGACAACCTTTGAGTGTTCGAAACCTTGAT
>CAYRTD010000110.1:0-13939 GCA_964426915.1 uncultured Bacteroidaceae bacterium
ATTTTTGGGGCGAGCATAACGCAGATAGCGGACTTTATGGACAAACACTAATTAGTGTCCGTCAATAAAGTCGAGAGTCTGTTCCGATAGCTATCGGAACATAATGTTCGAGATCAAGGCGCGCAAAAATTTTAAACCGCAGTATACTAGCGTATATGAGGATTTAAAATTTTTGCAGCAACGCAGATATCGGACATTATGGACAGACTCTAATTAATTGGCAGCATTACTTTAAATAAGCTTCCCTTATCAGGATAACTGTCTACCATAATTTTTCCATGATAAATATCGGTAATTTTCCTTACAATAGACAGCCCCAATCCGGATCCATGAATATTTTTTGTTTTTTCATTTCTGATCCTCACAAACTCCTTGAACAGTTGGTTGACCTCTTCCTCTTTCATTCCTATTCCGGTATCTTCTATCTCGATGATAACCATCCCTTCATTTTTATATATCCTGACATCGACTTTTCCGTCATTCCGGTTATATTTAACCGCATTTGAAAGCAAATTGTTCAGAATTATCTCCATGTCATAGGGATCGGCATTGATATTAATATCAGGTTCTGCATTCAGACTAATTTTAATATTCTTTTGAATCGCATAAGGTTTTACTGTACTGATGGAAAGTTTGGCAATATTACGCAGATTTACCTCCTCAATTTTCTCCTCTTTTTTTTCCAAACGTATCTTGGTAAAATCGAGCAGATCCATCGTCAGATTTCTCATTGCCTGTATGCGTTCAAGGCTCCTGTCGACCATCTGCATATAATTTTCCAGATCATCCCCGGCCTTTTTTTCCTTCATCAGTAAAAGATAACCTTCAACTGCATTAAGGGGTGATTTTAATTCATGAGAAAGAATCGAAAGGAATTGATAGCGAATCCGTTTTCCTTCATTTTTCATTTTCCTTGTAATCCTCTTAAGGAAAAGCTGCTTGGATATGGTATCGATTGATGCTTTGAGTTCCTGGGGAGTAAATGGTTTGGGGATAAAATCATAGGCTCCGTCGTGTGTTGCCTTAACCGCAATCTCAAGTGATGCATAAGAAGTTATCATTGTCACCATAATATCATAGTTTTTCTTTCTGATATATTCCAGTACCTCCATACCTTTTATGCCGGGTAGTTTATTGTCAAGAAGCACAATATCGGGTTTCATTTTATCTATGATATCGATACCTTCCTCACCAGTACTGGCTTCCAGGCACTTAAAACCAAAATCATCATCCATAAAAGGATAACTAACAAAATGTTTACTCAGTATACGACTCACACCCGATCGTATTCCGGGTTCATCATCAACAACCAAAATTTTGAGATACTCCATATTCTATTCTTTGATGATATTCAGAAAAAACATAGGTTTAATCAATTAGTTTTTCTATTTCCATTTTCAATTGCTCGGGCCGGATTCCTTTTTCCAGGTACTGATCGGCTTTGATCCAGCTCTGCTCCTCCTCCGAGCCGATCCCGAAAGACATTCCTGTTTCTGCAGAAACAGCTGTAGAAATGATTACCGGGACATTAGGATATTTATTTTTCAGCTTATAGGACAATATGAATCCACTGTCATCCTTTTCCATCATAAGATCCAGAATAGCCAGATCCGGCTTGGTCTTATTCAGGATTTCTTCAGCCTCGGCCTGGTTTTCCGCTGTGATTACTTCATAACCCCAGCTCTGGATATGCATTTTTTGCTGAAAAAGATAATCAAAATCATCATCGACAATAAGAATAGTTTTTTTTTCCATATCAGGTTAAAATTGTGATCTTCTGGGTAATTTAATAGTAAAACTAGTAAAGGTCGGTCCTTTGACCGGATCTGCATTGGATTCCACATCAATTTTCCCCTTGTGCATCTTAACAACTCCGTATGCTGTAGCCAATCCCAGCCCTGTACCTTTTCCTATTCCCTTTGTTGTAAAGAAAGGTTCAAAAACTTTTTCAAGGTCACTTTCACTGATCCCTGTTCCGCTATCTGATATTTTCAGTATTACCTGGTTTTCGTTATCCCTTAATTGTATTTGCAGATTCCCACCTCCTGGCATGGCCTCAAAAGCATTTCGTATAAGATTGGATACCACCTGAACCATTTGTTCCTGATCTATTTCTGCAAAAGGATCTTTTAGGGATGAGTCAACCTCCAGTTCTACATTTCGCGGTTTTATAACTGAATCAAGACTCAGACGAAGCAATTCTTCAATATCTGTAAGCTGATAATTCACCTGGTTTTTTCTGGCAAAATTCAGTAAGCCACCTACAATAGACTTACACCTTTCAGCCTGTTCAGCCACCAGTTTCAGATCGGCATAATCCTGTGAACTTTCATCTGTTTCTTCCAAAAGTATATTTGCATACATAATAACTACCCCCAGGGGATTATTAAGTTCATGTGCAATACCTGCTGATAACTGGCCCATATGTGCAAGCTTTTCCGTTTGTTTCAGTGCCTGCTTCATTGATAACAGCTTCTCATTGGATACTGCAATATCCTTAAGAGAAGTGTGCAATTTTTCAATGGTATTCGGAAGACACATTTCAGTCTCTGCCAAACCTTTAGTTATAGCTATGGCATGATTTCGACAGGTGTCATATCCACAGGCACCGCAATTTAAATGCTCTTTCTCTGATGATTTGTCCATTTTCCTGAGCACTTCCCGGATTTCAGCTTCAGTGGGGTCTTTCATACGCTGATCATTCACGGAAAAGCTCTGACTCATATCTATCGTCTCTCCGTCTTTCATCGCTTTTTCCCACTCATTATGATCCAGGTTCTTAAGTTTGTCAATAACGTAATTGGTAACCAATGTTCTTCTTTCAAACTTATTTCCCTTTTCCGATGTACCCGGTCCCATTATGCAACCTTCACAACAGAGCAACTCCAGATGTTCGGATTCAATAAAACCCATCTTGTATTCCCTGACTGCTTCCTGGAAATCTATTCGTCCTTCTGCAACAATTACATTTCTTTCCAACTCATCCTCCCGTGAACTGACAGTTTGCAGAAGTCCCCGGCTTACCGGAAAAATGGCTCCCTTACCCGCGTGAGGAGGGTCAAAGCCTGAACTGAGTCCTTTTCCCCTGCTAATTCCTTTTTTCCTGAACAACTCCCGTAATTCTAAAAAAGTGATCTGTTCATCAATCTCCCGTGATTCGGCTTTTTTTGCGATGCAGGGACCAATAAATACTATTTTTACATTTTTTTTATTGATAGATCTCAGATAACGGGATAAAGCTACCATTGGAGATACAACCGGAGCAAGATTTCCACTTATTTCCGGGTGATATTTTTCAATATAAGATACAATAGCCGGGCAATCGGAAGATATATAGCCTTTTGCTTTTTTGGAATTCATGATTTTCCGGTATTCGCGGGCAACAAGATCTGCACCGAATCCAACTTCCACAACCTTGTCGAAGCCAAGTTCTCTTATCATTCCAATCAGTTCATGATAATCATCAAATTCCTTAAATTCAGATATAAAGCTTGGGGCCAGCATAGCGATCACAGGATTATCGCTTTTCAGTATTTTCAATACATCTCCCGATGAATTCAAAAATGATTTTGCGCCCTGACTGCAGACCCTGGTACAATTACCACAGGCTATGCATCTTTCCTGTATTACTTCAGCCTGGCCATTCACTATCTTAATCGCCTTAACCGGACATTCTCTCACGCATGTATAACAAACCCTGCACCGGTCTTTTATGGTGTATACGAGTACCTTATTATCCTTTTTGGTCAGCATAAAATTCCCTTCAAAACCCGATTAAATTAATACGTCACGGCTTGAGTATTGCGTGTAAATTTCTTTTCTGCACTTCTCGCTTCCGGGCTTTTCATAATAACTTTCATATGCCTGTAGGATTTGCGGATTTTTATGTGCAAGTTTTATTATCTCTTTGTTGTCTGTATCATACAAAGCTTTTGCCCGTTTTTTTATATTCACCTCTTCACTTTTGATAGGTTGACCTCCACCATTAACACAGCCTCCGGTACAGGCCATTATTTCAATAATATCGTAATGTTTTTTACCTGATCTTACTGCATCAAGAAGATTTACTGCAGCAGCCATGCCGCTTACTGCAGCTATATTGAGCTCTTTTCGTCCTACTTTTACCGACAATTCCTTTAACCCGCGGGTGCTTCGTAGTTTATTCATTCGCACCGAATCCGGATTTTTGCCTGTTATCCTGTAATAAACTGTTCTCATGAGCGCCTCCAGGCTTCCTCCGCTTACTCCAAAAAGTTTACCTGCAGAAGACATTGCTCCCATTGGTTCATCAGGAGGTTCAGGATCAAGATGATCCATGTCAATTCCATGTAATTTAACTAGTCTGACAAATTCCCTTATAGTTAAAACACTATCAATATCCTGGATGCCCTTATTGGTCATTTCCACCCTCTGAGCTTCAAATTTTTTAGCCGTACATGGCATTATAGAAACGGAATAAATGTTTTCGGCTTTAATACCGGTCACAGAAGGAAGATAGTTTCTGATTGCCGACCCCATAATCTGTTGGGGAGATCTTAGCTTACTGAGATTCGCAAGAAGGTCAGGATAATATTGTTCGGCAAATTTTACCCAAGCCGGGCAACAACTTGTAAGGAAAGGAATGTTTTCACCCTTTTCCATCCGGTCAATAAATTCTGAAGCTTGCTCAACTATTTGCAGATCTGCCGCGAAAGAAGTTTCAAAAACTCTGTCAAATCCGATTTTCCTCAAAGCTGCATTGATGATCCCATTTACATCTGTTCCGTTTTTCAATCCGAACTCTTCAGCCACCGATGATGAAATTGTAGGAGAATACTGAACTACCTTAATTTTCTCCGGATCATCAATTATACGGTCAAGTTCCGCATATTCAATTCTTTCCGTAAGGGCCCCGGTTGGACAAAACATAACACATTGACCACAATTAATACAATTTGAAAAATTCAGCGGTTTATCCATGGCAGTGGATATTATCAGGTCACTGCCTCTTTTCGTGAAACCAAGCGTGGTCGCAGCCTGTCGTTCTTCACATACTCGCACGCAACGACCGCATAAAATGCATTTTGCCGGATCCCTGATAACGCTAATCCCTGATTTATCAATTTTATGCTTACTTTTCGAACCCGGGATCCTTCTCTCTCTTACATTTAAGTCTTCAGCATGCTTCTGCAACTCGCAGTTGCCGTTTCGCTCACAATACAAACAGTCGTCAGGATGATTGGAAAGCAAGAGTTCCACGATAGTTTTTCTGGATTTCAAAACCCGTGGTGAATGTGTTTTTATTTTCATCCATTCTTCTACCGGGTGAGAACAGGAAGGGATCAGGCTTTTCTTCCCCTCAACTTCTACAATACACATCCTGCAGGCTCCGGTGGGTGTAAAATCCTTCATATTACATAGCGTAGGTACTCTTATACCGTTCCTCCTCAAGGCGGAAAGTATGGTCTCCCCCTTATTTGCCTGAATTTCCTGATTATTTACCTGTATATTAAAAACCATTTTTTTATCTAATTAATTCTTTACAGAATATTTCTGTCCCACTCTACTTTATGGACAGACTCTATTTAGTATCCGGTTCATAACCGGGCTTGCGGGGCTCAGCTAAGCGTTTTTTAAGCCCTGCCGCTTAAGGCAGAACAAGTTAAACGAGTTTACTGCCAGTCCCGATATTTCGGGATATACCATTTTAGTTCGACGCCAGATGAATAAAAACAAACATTAGTTGTATTTAATTGCACTAAATTTACAGGACTCAAAACAAATTCCGCAGCCTATACATTTTTCCTGTACAATAAAATAAGGATGAAGACTTGTGCCTATTATTGCATCTGCCGGACATTTTTTAGCACATACGGAACAACCCGTACACAGATCCACATCAATATAATAAGTTCGTAATTCAGTACATACATTCGCCCGGCATTTTCTGTCGAAAATATGTTCCTCGTATTCATCCCTGTAAAACTTCAATGTGCTTAAAACCGGATTAGGCGCATTCTGTCCCAATCCGCAAAGAGAAGTATCCTTCATAACCTCCGAAAGACTTTCCAGTTGCATTACTCCTTTAAAGCGCTCCAAAGTAGCCCTTGGATTACTATCATCCATAGGCTTTTTTGTAATGCTCTCCAGTATTTCAGACATTCTGCGTGTACCTTCCCTGCAAGGTATACACTTGCCACAACTCTGTTTTTCCATGAAGGTCATGTAATACTTTACCATATCCAGAACACAAATGTCTTCATCAATCACCACAATGCCTCCACTTCCCATTTTCATCCCTTTTTCGGCAAAGGCTTCAAAACTAAGATCTATATCCATCTCACTTTCAGGAAGAATATAACCGGTTGGACCTCCGATCTGAACCCCTTTAAATTTTTTACCTTCTTTTACACCTCCCGAAATTCTGAAAATCAAATCTTTGAGATTGGTTCCCAGGGGAACTTCTATAAGTCCCGGATATTCAGCCTTACCCGAGATAGCAAATATTTTTGTTCCGTAATTATTTTCGATTCCGATGGTTTTGTATTTCTTGGGACCCCTTCCGATAATATAAGGAACGTTCGAAAGGGTTTCTACATTATTGATCACAGTTGGCATCTTATGCAAACCCGATGTTGCAGGATAGGGAGGCTTGGATTTTGGCATTCCCCTTCTCCCTTCAAGGCTTTTGATAAGTGCTGTTTCCTCACCGCAAACAAATGCTCCGGGACCTTTTCTAACTGTAATATCAAGGTTGAAACCGCTACCGTAAATATTATGACCAATCAATCCATAGGCATAAGCCCGCTGAATAGCCTCCTCAATCCTTCGAATTGCCTGCGTGTATTCGGAACGTATATAAATATATGCCCTTGCCGCTCCGATGGCATATGAGGCAATACAAATTCCTTCGAGGAGCAAATGAGGATTACCCTCCATGATCGCTCTGTCCATAAATGCACCCGGATCACTTTCCTCAGCATTGCATACAAGATATTTCTGATCGGCCGGGGCAGAATACGCCACTTTCCATTTGCTTCCGGTAAGAAAACCACTCCCCGATCTCCCTCTGAGACCACTATCTTCTATAATATCACATATTTCCTGATATGTGTAATGACGGATGGTTTTAATAAAAGCCTTATATCCGTTTTTGGCAATATATTCTTCAATGCTGGAAGGATCGATGAACCCGCAATCGGCTAAAATGATTCTTTCCTGATTTCTGAAAAAATCAAGTTCTCTGAGAAAAGCCGCTCCCTTATAGGCCTCCTGCTTATCAGTTTTGATCTGACCAAGAAAATTATCCGGAGGAACCGAATTATGAAAAATATCATCCAGCAATAGGGTAACATTTCCCCTGTCAACATTCCGGAAAAACACCCTTGACCGGCCGGGCATCTGTATACTTACCACGGGCTCAGTATTAGATATACCCAGACAACCCGAGCGCAGGACCTCTGCTGAGATCTCTCTCTCTTCCAGATATTCATCTATTGCCTTCAGGGTTTCTTCGGCACCCGCTACAATGGCAGCAGTTCCGGTACTAACGGTTATAACCGGTTTATCTGTTTTTACACGTGAAAGCTTTTCAACAAGAGATTGCATTCCAATACTATATTCAACCTGTTCGAGTTGAACAATTTCTTTCAATTCCGGAAGAATCTCTTTTGCACCTGTCATCACTTCCATATTCATGCCTTATCCCTGATATTATTTATTAATTTCTTTAGTGATCTTTTATCCATTCCCGCATGATACTCATCATTAACCGATATTACCGGGGCATAACCACATGCCCCGATACAGGATAATACCTCCAGACTAAATAACCCGTCCCGACTGGTCTCCCCATCTCTGATATTCACCAGCTTTTCTATTTCCTTAAGAATTGATCCGGACCCTTCCATATGACAACCCGTACCATCACATACCCTGATATGATATTTCCCAGGGGGAGTAAAACGAAACTGATTATAAAATGTAGCCAAACCATATACCTTGGTTGCAGGAAGTCCAAGGTACCTTCCAATCTGACTGATCGATTCTTCCGATAAATAACCGAATTCATCCTGTACCTTTTGTAAAATAGGAATCAGGGATTCACGATTGAGATTAGGAAACTCTTTTAAAATTAAAGCTATATCGTCGGACTTTTCCATATATTTATCCATCGGGTAAAACAAAAATCAATCTAAACAAATATATAAATTTTAGTGTTATTTAAAAAACAATGTTATATAAATAACACTAGCTACTTCCCCGTTTTTTAAATTTTGAAGTATAACATCCTGTTTATATGATTAATACCTCTCTATTTAGACTCCTTTTTGATTAGGATAAATATTTGTTTTAGCCGGAGCAAATTTCCAAAAACCCGACTGAAATTACTCATTTACCGTAATTTATCCCGATCAGATTATTCTTTCAGCTTCATCTATCCAATCATCCTCTTTTATGGAATATTTGTTAACTTTGTAACAAAAGGAATATTTATGCCCGATAGCATTAAAGAAATCGTCATATGCCTCGGCAGTTCCTGTTTTGCCCGGGGAAATAAGAAAACCTTAATCCGCATTCAACAATATATTAAAGACCATGAACTTGAAGAATCTGTAAAGTTCAGAGGAAATCATTGTTTTGGTAAATGCAAGGACGGGCCGGTTCTGACAATAAACGGAAAAGAATACAAAGGAGTATATGAATCGGACATCATTGATATACTTGAAAGAGATCTGGGTAAAATTAAAAGTAAATAATTTTGGAGGGACTGGTTAAGATTATAGAAGACAAATGCACAATTTGTTATGCCTGCGTAAGGGCATGCCCTGTAAATGCTATAAAAGTGGAGGCTGAGCATGCTTATCCTGTTGTCATCCCGGAGCGTTGCATTGGCTGTGGAAGTTGCATTAAAGCCTGTAAGCCTGTAGCTATAATCCATTCAGACTCCCGGCCGGAAGTAAGAAAGTTGTTGAAATCCGGGAAAGATATTGCCATAGCCGTCGACCCGACCATATCGGCCGAGTTTCCCGATATAAATGATTATCGGAAATTAGTAAGAATGTTGAGGGAGCTGGGCTTTAAGTATGTTGTGGATACTGCCTTTGGTGTAGATCTGGTAGCAAATGCCTACAATCATCTCTTAAGCAGTTTTAAGGGTAAGTATTATATCTTTGCAAACGACCCTGTCGTAAATAATTATATTAAAAAATTCCAGCCTGAACTTATCTCCAACCTCGCCCCCATCGTTTCTCCCGCTATAGCAACAGCCGTTGTGATCAGGGAAATTTACGGTGATATACCGGTTGTTTTTGTCGGCCCTCTGATTGCTTCCAAAAAAAAGGAGGAAATGGGATCAGGAAAAGGGGAGTTGAACAGCGTACTCACATTTGGAGAGATGAGAGACCTTTTCAGTGAGTTTTCAATCGATCAGAAACAACTCGAATTCAGCGATTTTGACCCTCCTCATGGCAATAAAGGTCTCTTATTCCCCATAGCAGAGGGATTTCTCCAGGCAGCCGGGATCAGTCAGGACCTTATGGAGGGAAAGGTGACAACTGTGGAAGGGGAGCTGGAGATGAAAGAATCGCTTAAAGAATTTCAGGAAAGTATTGACATCATCAATACACATTTTAATATTTTCTATAATGAGTATCTGATGGGACCAGGCACATCGAGTGGAGGTCAGAAATATATCCGTCAGGCAGAGGTGAAAAATTATGCAAGAAAAAGAGTGAAAGAGCTGGATGCAGGGAAATGGGAGAAAATGATTGAAAAGCATTCCGGAGTTGATCTTTCCAGAACATTCAAAAGTGATGACCAGCGTCTGGCGCATCCTTCTGAAAAAGAGATCAAAGAGATCATGGATGATCTTAAAAAAGACTTTTCAGAAGACACCGGATGCGGAGCCTGTGGATATGACAGTTGCAGGGATTTTGCCATTGCGATTGCAAAAGGTCTCGCCACAAAAGAAATGTGTAACCAGTACACCACACGCAACCGCCAGGAATACATTCAATCCCTGAAAATAAGCAATGATAAACTGGCTCAGGCTGAAAAAGCACTCAGGGAATCGGAAAGGACGGCAAGGGCTGAAAAAGAATCTGCAAAGGAAGCATCTGAGATAATAACCGCAATGTTGCAGAAGCTACCTTCAGGACTGGTGATCCTGGATGAAAAACTGAAGATTCTTCAGGCCAATCAAAGTTTTATTGATATGCTGGGTGAAGATGCACAGGAGATCAATGAAGTAATACCAGGCCTTTCAGGCGCCGATCTAAAAACATTGCTTCCCTATAGTATTTATAACCTTTTTACTTATGTCCTGAATAATAATGAAAATATTCAAAACAGAGATATCTCCTATAATGATCAATTACTAAATGCTTCTGTTTTTGTGATCCGGAAATCCAAAATTGTAGGAGCGGTTTTTCGTGATATGTATTCACCAGAAGTGAGAAAGGAAGAGGTTATCAAAAGAGTTACCGAAGTAATCGACAAAAATCTGTCGCTCGTTCAGCAAATAGGATTTATCCTCGGAGAAGGGGCTTCTGATACAGAAAAAATGCTGAACTCAATAATTGAATTCTATAAAGATCCGGTACACAAGGATAAAAAATGAGAGGCAATTTCCATATAGACGTGAATTGTTCACAAAAGAACTACGGCGAAGAACGTATATGCGGGGATGTTTTTCTATCCCGCAAACTGAAGGAAGAAGACCGTACCATCATTGTTCTTTCAGACGGCATGGGTCATGGAGTGAAAGCAAATATTCTCGCCACCCTCACTTCAACAATGGCGCTTAACTTCACCAGTGAGCATAAAGAGCCTGAGAAAATAGCCGAAATGATCATGAACACGCTTCCAGTCTGTTCTGAGAGAAAAATGAGCTATTCAACTTTTACAATCGTAGACATTGAACCTGACGGAAACGTAAATATTATCGAATACGATAACCCGCAGACCATTATAATGAGGAAAAACAAGGTATTTGATCCGGAATGGAACTGCATTATTATGAAAAGTGATAAGAATGCGGGCAAAGAAATAAAATCCTGTAGTTTTTATCCTCAGAAAGAAGACCGTATTTTGATATGCACCGATGGAATTTCTCAGGCAGGTTTGGGAACGGACAAATATCCTTTTGGCTGGGGTATGGATAACATGAAAGAATATGCGGCCAGGCTGATTGATAATAATCACCGTATTTCTGCGCGGCGTTTGGCAGGGAAGATCGTTAGCATGGCTCATAAGATTGATGGATACTTTAGTCGCGACGATACAAGTACAGCGGTTATATATTTCAGGGAGCCCCGTAAACTCCTGGTATGCACAGGGCCACCCTATGAAGAGGAGAATGATAAGAAACTGGCAGACAGGGTGAAAAATTTCCAGGGAAGAAAAATAATTTCCGGAGCTACAACCGCAGATATTATCGGGAGGGAACTCAATATTGAAATAGAAGATACTATGAATTTCGACGATCCTGATCTCCCTCCCCTTTCAAAAATGGATGGTATTGATCTGGTTTCTGAAGGCATCCTTACCCTTACAAAAGTAAACCGTATATTAAAAGAATACAATTCAGCCTATCAGCCGGGGAAAGGTCCTGCGGATAAAATGGTGGAACTGTTCCGGAAAAGTGATGAGATTCACTTTATTATAGGCACCAGGATAAATATCGCCCATCAGGATCCAAGTCTTCCGGTAGATCTGGAGATCAGGCGCACCGTGGTAAAAAGAATCGGAAGATTGCTTGAAGAAAAATTTCTAAAAACGGTTACTATTGATTACATCTGACCCGGATCAAATTGTGATCTACCTCTTCTCTGCAAAGTTCTTAAAATCTTTCATGATCTTCATCGTCTGCTTTTTAAAAGCAGAAGGCATGAAGAAAGCCATTAATCGTAAAAAGCCTCTGAACCTGAAAATGTATTTCGCCTCCCATAGCGTTCGCCCTTCCTCTTTTTGAATGAAACTGCTTTTTACCTGACTCCACAACTCATTAGTTTCATAGATTGCCGTATATTCGTCGGGTAGATTCCTGGAAACGACAGTTTCTGTTATTTTCAGTATCCTTTTGCCCATTCTCATCCGGTAGAATATTTTTCTTTTTGATTCAGGCTGACCGGGTTCACCACTCAGATTCTCAACATGAATAAAGGCCTTATGCCATCTTTTGAGTTTATCCTGATCAGTAAACAATTCTACAACTTTTGTCCTTGATTGATGTATGGCAATTGATCTGGTATATTTCATAGCAAGTAATATATCAGAAAAAAAAACCATCCCCTTAGGAGATGGTAAATAAGAGAATAAGAATAATACAATTGTTATTTCAACAATTTCCGGATAGTACAAAAAACTACCTGTAATTTCTTCCACGGTCATCAGACCTTTCACGGGCCTTATTGACCTTGATGTTTCTGCCACCGACATCAGTGTCGTTCAAAGCGGCAATAGCTGCATTTGCTTCTTCGTCGTCAGACATTTCCACAAAACCGAAACCTTTGCTTCGTCCAGAATATTTGTCTAAAATAATTTTGGCTGAAACTACTTCGCCAAATTCTTCGAAAATTTGTCTTAATTCATCTTCCGTAAGATTGTAATTAAGATTACCTACATAAATGTTCATAAAAAAAATAAATAAATAATTAACATACCAAAGGTATAGCTTTTTTTTTGGTATTTCATAAGATACGGTCAATTAATTCATATTTTAGGGGTTAATACCAGAGCTTTTCACATATAACTCCCCATGCTATCACCATGATTAACTGTCACTTAAACTTATATTCAACATTATTAAAGAGCGTGCAATAAAAAAATGACCGAAATGTAATATTTTGATTGCTAAATGATTGCATATTTAGTGACCGTCACTAAAGTCAAGTGTTTGATTAAGAACCGAAACGCCAATTGGCGGTATGCTCAGCGAAGCTAAAGTTCAGTATCAAAGCCTGGAGGCTGTCTAAAAAGTAATAATCTTTTTAAACACCCTCTTACGACCGACTCTTTTACTCATATCGGAGACTCTTCACCGGATTTTGCAATGAAGTTCTTATTGCATGGTAACCTGCTGTTATTAAAGATATTATGATTAACATTAAAGCGATAACCAAAATAGCCATGTAAGATAATTCTATCCGGTATGGAAAGTTATTCAGCCAGTTTCTTATAAGGTACCATGCGACAGGAAACCCAACGGATATGGCAATTATCATCATGAACAACACTTCTTTTATAAGTAACCAGATAATTTGATAAATCCTTGCACCATTCACTCTCCTTACTCCAATTTCCTTTGTCCGTTGCTGATAGATAATTCCTGTTAAAGCCCATAAGCCCAGACAGGATAATACCAGGGCGATGATTCCCAGAATTTTTCCGAGATTTTTTAATTTTATTTCATTCTTGTAAATCTGTTCGTAAAGATCTTCAATAAAAGTATATTCAAAAGGGAATCCTGGATAGATTTCATCCCAGCTTTGTTTCAGGAAATCAAGCATCTCCTCTGTTCTTGCAGTGTCATATCGTACCTGGGCACTGAAAAGCCAGAAACTTTTCTGAAAAAAGACATATGGTTTAATCTCCCTTTTCATTGAAGAAGGTTGGAAATCTTCGACAACTCCGACAATTTTACCGCCATTGAACAGGTTCTTGTCACCATAATTGAAGATCAGGCTAAAATCTTTACCAGGAACCTCCTCAGCTTTCCATCCCAAAAAATGAAGAGCACTTTCATTTAAAATATAATTCTCATTCAGACTGTCATTTCCAGTGTAATCGGGAAAATTTGTCCCGGCAATTAGGCTCAAATCATAAAAACTGAAATAGTTATCATCAACAGGATAAACATAAAGATGCCTCCCCTCCATTTCCGGAGAAGTCCCGTCGGTTTCGAAAGGCATTGTATCCATATTTTCATCTGCCGGAGCTTCAAAACTGGAAGTGACAT
>CAYRTD010000111.1:0-13938 GCA_964426915.1 uncultured Bacteroidaceae bacterium
TATGGGTTTATGGGGTTATGGGTTTATGGGGTTATGGGTTTATGGGGTTATGGGGTTATGGGGTTATGGGGTTATGGGTTATGGTTTATGGGGTTATGGGGTTATGGGTTTATGGGTTTATTGGGTTATGAGGTTATGGGGTTATGGGGTTATGGGGTTATGGATTTATGAAAGGTCACACCGATTACCCATTACCGATCACCGATCTTACCGATCACCGATTACCGATCACCGATCACCGATCACCGATTACCGATCACCGATCACCGATTACCGATCACCGATTACCGATTACCGATCACCGATCACCGATCACCGATCACCGATCACCGATCACCGATCACCGATCACCTATTATGGGTTTAATCGTTTATTCTAAAATGCTAATCCGGAAAATTGCATCAGTACAAAAAAGCAACTGGGATAGAACATATTAAAGTAAAAATTGTATGTAAATAAAGAAACCGGACCGGACACCATAAGAGAGAGACTCCTTTTTTTTGATTACCTGAGTATTTACAAATCTAAATTTAACAGGATAAGGTATGGAAAATTCAAAAGGAAAAGCAGAAAATAATCCAAAACCCAATGCTATAATTGAAAAATTACTTCGGGGACAAAAAGCCCTTGTTACCGGCGGTAATTCGGGTATTGGCAAAGGAATTGCTACTGCCATCGGTAAAGCAGGTGCCGATGTTGTTGTCAATTACATCTCAGGTGATGATGAAGCCCAAAAGGTGGTCGATGAGATAGAGAAATCAGGTAGTCATTCCTATAAGTTTAAAGCCGATGTTTCAGATGAAAAAGAAGTTCAGGATATGTTTGAGACTATGTTTGACAGATTCGGCACCATTGACATACTTATTAACAATGCGGGGATTCAAAGGGATGCTCCCATAGATGAAATGACTCTTGATCAATGGAATATGGTCCTCAATGTTAATCTGACCGGTCAGTTCCTATGTGCACGGGAAGCCATAAAAGAGTTTAAAAGACGTGGAGTTAACAGCGATGTATCATGCGCTGCCGGAAAGATCATTTGTATTAGTTCGGTACATGAAGTTATACCATGGGCCGGTCATGCCAATTATGCCGCATCAAAAGGAGGAGTAATGCTTCTGATGAAAAGCATGGCCCAGGAAGTAGCATCTCAGCGAATCAGGGTGAATAGCATTGCACCTGGAGCAATAAAAACTCCTATAAATAAAAATGCATGGGAGACAGAAAAAGCATATAATCATTTAATGAAGCTGGTACCTTACCAAAGGATAGGAGAAGTGGATGACATTGGCAGGGCTGCTGTATGGCTGGCTTCCGACAACTCAGATTACGTTACCGGCACAAGTCTTATTGTTGACGGAGGAATGACCTTGTATCCGGGGTTTGCCACAGGCGGCTAGTAAAAAACGAATACGCTGAAAGAAACAGGTTGCAATCACTCTTATGTATAAAGTTAAGGGATATAATGCATCTGCAGGCAACTGGTTTTGGGGAAAATACGGAGCTGATGGGGAAGCATAAGGATAACAATCCGGATTGCTTCCTTTTTCTGATTTACAGAATTTTTTCTATTCCGATTTTGGCTCCTCTTTTAACAAATAATTTCATGACTCCTGCTGTGGCTCCAATAAATGCCGCCCATCCGATTGCTTCACCCCAGCTTATATCCTCATCTTCCCACGGATTTACGGGCAACTTCCTTTTAAAACCTTCTTCAAAGATTTTCTCGGCAACTCGTTTTAGTAAGTACGATCCAAGCAATGAAGTACCATGAATAGCCAGAATTTTTAATTCTTCTTTCACTTCCGAGCTATCTCTTTTAAGCTTCACATTTTTTTTCATATATTTCATTATTATGCATATATTATAATGATGGCATGGATGGCATGACACGATACCTTGCCTTAACCATATTATTCATAGTTTAACATTTTGAGTCAAATTATTCATATCCGGGACTATTTTTCATAATATTAAAAACAACCATGCCAGTCATTGAAAAACTGCAAGACATTTTTTCAATACCCTAAATTTTAATTCATTGCAAAATTATAAAAACCTAAAACAGTAATTAGGATGGGGAATAATTCCTACAAAGATCAGGTAGAAATCACCCCAACCTAAAGGGAAAATTCAAATATTTAGAAATGTGAGCATACCGGCATAGAAAAATCTGGAGTAGAAATGAAAAACGGCTTTTATATATATTTGTAATTATAAAAATATTATCCTATTTTTGCGAACCTTTTTGAATTAAAAATAATTAAAAAATTAATTACTATGTTGAATCATTATGAAACCGTTTTCATTGCAACTCCCGTTTTGTCTGAGGCTCAGATGAAGGAAGCGGTTGAAAAATTCAAGGGCATTATTACCGGTAATGGAGGTAATATTGTACATGAAGAAAGTTGGGGATTAAAGAAATTAGCCTACCCCATTCAGAAAAAATCAACCGGATTCTATCATCTTATTGAGTTTGAAGCACCAGGTGAGTTAGTTGATAACCTGGAACTCCAGTTCCGCAGAGATGAGCGTATACTGCGTTTCATGACAGTTAAAATGGAAAAGTACGCGGTTCAGTACGCTAATAAGAAAAGAGCTAAAGTAGAATCAGAAAAGAATAAGGAGGAAAAATAATGGCACAACCTACATCAGAAATCAGATACCTCACTCCCCCAACGGTTGAGATAAAAAAGAAAAAATATTGCCGGTTCAGGAAGAACAGGATAAAGTATATCGATTATAAAGACCCTGATTTTCTTAAAAAGTTTCTTAACGAACAGGGAAAGATTCTTCCACGCAGAGTTACCGGAACTTCACTGAAATATCAGAGAAAAGTGGCCAATGCAATTAAGAGAGCACGCCATATTGCCATTCTGCCATATGTAACCGATCTTTTAAAATAATCAGGAGGAAAATAAATGGACATTATATTAAAAGAAGATATAGCTAATTTAGGTAACAAGGATGATCTGGTAAATGTAAAAGACGGCTATGCGCGCAACTATCTCATAC
Organism: uncultured Bacteroidaceae bacterium; assembly: GCA_964426915.1. Lineage (GTDB taxonomy): Bacteria > Bacteroidota > Bacteroidia > Bacteroidales > CAYRTD01. Next base: position 3,016 of record CAYRTD010000111.1, read on the forward strand.
CTAGAGGTATGGCTATAAATGCCACCGCCTCTGTCAAGAAGATGCACGAAGAAATACTTCGTCAGAGGTCTCACAAAGAAGAAAAACTTCGCGAAGAAGCCGAAAAAACAGCCAGGAAACTTGAAGATGTTTCTCTCACCATCGGTGCAAAAACCAGCACAAAAGGAAAGATATTTGGTTCGGTTAATACCATTCAGATTTCAGAAAGCCTGAAAGAAAAAGGATTCGATATTGACCGGAAAAATATCACAATAAAAGAAGATCTTATCAAGGAAGTTGGGTCCTACACCGCCAAAGTGAAATTGTACAAGGACGTTCAGGTAGAAATACCTTTTGAGATCGTCGCAGAATAATACTTCTTATGAAATAAGGTAAAAGAGGATGTCTTACATGTAAGACACCCTTTTTTTTTCATTACGGGCAAACCAAAAAAATTTACCTCACCGCAACTGTTTCAATCTCGATCAGCGCTCCCAGTGGAAGATCTTTGACAGCAAATGCCGCCCGTGCAGGCATTTCTTCCCGGTAATACTGTGCATAGATTTGGTTCATGGCCTGAAAATCTTCAATATTGGCCAGAAGGCAGGTAGATTTTACCACATCGGCAAAAGAATAGCCGGCAGCATCCAGAATAGCTTCAATATTCTTCATCACCCTGAGTGTTTGTTCTTTTATTCCTCCTGCTACTACCTTACCGGAAACCGGATCGACCGGAACCTGCCCGGAAATATACAACGTTCCTTTTATCTCAACCGCCTGTGAATAGGGCCCTACTGCTGCAGGAGCATGGCTTGTGGATATTATTTTTTTCATAGTACCTGAGTTTGATTTGGTTAAAGTTTCAAGAAAATTTAATCATTCAATTTACGAATAATCCGGGATAAAGCTTTTAAGAAAAATAAAAATACAAATTTTGTCCGGGGATAATTTTAAAAATTATCCTGCCATGGGATCCGTTTGTTGTATTTCAAATCCTGAAGAATGGCTGATTTAGCATTTATCTGAAAATTAAAAGATTTGAAAACACCGAAGGGAACGGCTGTAAGACGCATTTCCCAGCAGTGAAGGTCACGGTAAATGCTTAAATTTGACGTTGTCACTTTATCTGATTTAAAATCATACCCCGTATTAAACCCGATTTTCCATTTGGGAGTGAGGCTGAAATCTCCGGAAAGCCTTAAAGTCTGAATGACACTTGACTCTTCCCTGGGCTTCGAATAGCGCAGGCTATAATCGACCCGTAAGCTCCAGGGTATATTAAAATCAACATATTCCGACAGGTAATAATCTTCATCAAATGTATCGTATTCATTTCCGGGTGCCCGAACGCCCTGGGGTATATTTTCAATGGGGTCGGGCTCTTCTTCGCTTTCTCCTCCTTTCTTTTTGGATCCTCCACGTAAGTTCAGTCCCATTGACAGACTTGCATTAGTTAGCCTGGCAATCTTGCCACTCTTGCTAAACTCAGAAACATTGATCCTCCTGTATTCATCATTAAGAGCATAGGGATCGAAAGCTCCGTTAAGTCGAATACTTAATTTTCGTTTAAGAATGCTTGTACTGGCATTGAAGGTAACAGGATTGAATTTAATCGAATCCTGAAAATCAACATTTGTCCTGAAATTGAAATTATCAATAATCTTCACTTTTGTCAATTCGTCTGTAGTATCAGATCTGGACTTAACTTTAGCTTCCAGGTTATTATTCAGCGACAGGGACATGGTCGCGCTGCTTCTTCCAAGGGTTGGAGTGCCGTAAAGACCATTTTGGAAAATACTGTATCTGTCCACCACTTCACCGCTTTCATTTTTTAACTCACGATAATAATCCGGAACAATGGAGGAAACATCGGGAATATAACTAAAACTCACATTGGGTGACATAACGTGCCTGATTACCTGAATCCTGCTGTTTTCGCGAAACTGAAACATTCCATATAATTTCGGAGAAAGCGATGCTCCAACTGAGGGGTAATAAGCATGTGCATAATAAAGACCGTCCCTCTCTTCTGTATAAATGGAATCTGCATCACCGGCAGCATTTGGCACAAGATGTTTACGGATTGATTTTGTATATGCCACACCCCGGTAAGTTAAATTAGGAGAAAAGGTAAATGCATTGGCTCTTTTGGGTTTAAAATTCCATGTTACCGGCACCCTGTGCTCGAAGCCATTACGCATATCCGACCATACCTGGTTAGTGAAGAGTAATGAATCATTGGTATTTATCCTGTTATCGAGATTGCTGCTATACCTTAACTGGATATCATTCCAGAATCCATCTCTGCCACCTCCGGTCTTTGAACGGAAAGGAAAAAAAGATGAAGTTGTCAGCGACATTTTGGGAAGGTTCATGTTAACTCCCCCCGTATTACTATTTTGTGAATGATTGGCACTAATGGAAAAATTGATATCCTTCAATCTTTTCTGATATGAAATACTCGACTGTTTGGTATTGGTTAGTGCATTTGTCAGAATTCGGCTATGGTTCCGGTCAAATCTCTGACTGGATAGATTTACACTTGCCCGGAATGTCTGGGTGGGATTCGCTTTAGCATCCTGGTTGTGAGACCACATAACAGAATAATCCTTTCCAACAGAATAATTCTCAAGGCCCTTTTCCCCGCTTATGTTTCTGTAAAACCGGGCATTAAAGCTGCCATTATATTTATATCTCTTCCGGTAATTAGTTCCGGCTCTCAGACCCCAGGTTCCATTGGTATAAATATCGCCGGTAACAGTGAGATCCAGGTAATCATTGACGGCAAGGTAATACCCTCCGTTCCGGAGATAAAACCCCCTTCTCGCTTCCTCTCCGTATTGTGGAATAAGTATTCCGGAAGTATTTGTTTTGGTGTTGGGGAAAAAACCAAAAGGAAGTCCTATTGGTAATGGGACATCTTCAAGAACCAGATAGGCAGGACCCGATATGATCTTATCACCGGGGATGGATTTTGCCTTTGTCAGGGCCACATAAAAATGCGGGTGTTCAGCATCACAAGTAGTATATTTACCATCTTTAAGGTGAATATGGCCCATTTCATCCTTTTTGGTCTTCTCAGCATGAAGATACCCTCCCTCCTGCTCTGTCATTACCGCTTCAATGTAACCTTTCCTGCTATTAAAATTATACCGTAACCGTTGTGCCTCCATTTCCTGGCCCGCATCCTTAAAAATGGGCTTTCCTGCAATTTTACCGGTGGAATCGGGTAATCCTTTTGCAAATACTTCATTGTTGGTCATATCCAGCTCAATATAATCGGCAGTAAGTTCCATATCAATATAACTAACCCTGGCATTCTTATACAAAAAAACCTTTCTTTTATCCATGCCAAACACCACGGAATCTTTCGCATTATAAACCACTTCTGCATCAATGGTTCCTGCGGGTTCTTTTTTCAGAGTATCATTTACGAGAGAATCCTGATTCAGAAAATCAGACGGAGTCATAATGCTGGTATCGGCATAAATATTTTCCTGCCGGGCAGTATCAGCAACTTCCTGTCCAAATGATGTATTGTTGAAAAGAATGAAGATTGTTAATACAATATATGGTATATGGTTTATATTATGCAAAATTATGTACTAATTTTGTGACTTTACAGTTATTTAGTGTATGTCAAAAGTGTTTGTTTCAGAACAGCCTTTGCGGGTTCAGCGAAGCTAATGGCCGGTACCAGGGCTTTCAAAAATCTTAAACCAAAGTCCCGTTTGGCAGGATAAGGTGTAAAATTTTTGTAACAACGCAGATATCAGACATTATGGACAGACACAATTTAGAAACAGGGATCAAAACTAAATAAAAAACGCAACAATGATGCTATGGACAAACAGGTTTTGTCAACAAAATAAACGAAGAAGTATATATATTCTTGCTTTGCTAACGATCTATTTTTTTACTGGAACGATCACTCTGTATTCAAGCGATCCGCCTTTGAGAAATAAAGTAAAGATCGTAGTAATTGATCCTGGCCATGGAGGAAAGGATCCGGGAGCATTAGGTTCAAGGATAAAAGAAAAGGAAGTGGTTCTTAATATAGGACTTAAACTAGGGAAATATATTGAGGAAAATTATGATGACGTAGAGGTTATCTACACCCGTAAAACGGATGTTTTTATTCCATTGGATGAAAGAGCCAGGATAGCAAATGAAGCAAAAGCCGATCTTTTCATTAGCATTCATGCAAATTCGGTTCCCAGATCCAGTGCATTGGGAACTGAAACATTCGTTATTGGCCGTCATAAGGATGAGGAAAACTTCGAAGTGGCAAAGAAGGAAAATTCGGTAATCCTTCTGGAGGAAAACTATGAAAGCAAATATAAGGGCTTTGATCCCAACTCCATTGATTCCTATATTATTTTCTCAGTTATGCAGAAAACCTACCAGGGCCATAGTCTGGCATTCGCTAAAATGGTGCAGGACCAATTTGAGTTCCGGGCCCGCAGAGTGAACCGGGGAGTAAAGCCAGCGGGTTTTGTAGTGCTCTGGATGACCACCATGCCCAGCGTTCTTGTAGAAACCGGCTTCCTCACACATCCCGATGAAGAAAAGTATCTTGGATCCCCGGAAGGTCAGGACTACCTCGCTTCCGCTATGTTCAGAGCTTTCAGAAAGTACAAAGCTTCAATTGAAGGGAACAGCAATTTTGAAAGTATTGCACTTTCTGCGAAAATGGATCTTGATACAGAAATTGCCGGGGACCCCATAAATCATGCAGAATTAGAGCCAATATCAGGAATGCAGGAAAAGGATGAGAACCTTCATTTTAAAGTCCAGGTAATGGTTTCCCGAAAACAACTGGATCCTACAGATCCATATTTCAAAGGTTACACAGGGGTAAAAGAATTTAATTCAGGACAATGGTATAAATATGCTGTTGGGAGCAATACTTCCTATGAAGAGATCGAAGATTTCTGTAATAAGGTAAGACAGGATTTTCCTGACGCTTTTGTTATTGCTGTGAAAAATGGGGAAATTTTAAATCTGAAAAAAGCATTAAAGAAAGAAAACATCGAATAATATGCAGAACATTAAGACGGAAGTGAAAATCGGAATCATCGTTATAGCTACAATGGCGTTCATATTCTGGGGAATAAATTTTTTGAAAGGAAAAAACATTCTTAACAGAAGTGATACTTATTATGCAGTGTTCGAAGATACCCAGGGAATTGATGTTTCTGCACCTGTACTTATAAATGGTTATAAGGTCGGGATGGTAAGTAATGTGAAATTTGAAAAAGGAAGACTGGATAAGATAATTATTGCTTTTACCGTTGACGATAAATACCCTATTCCTAAAAAGTCGGTTGTGGAGCTCCATTCTGCCGACATAATGGGGACGAAAGCCTTGAGGGTACTTCCTTCAGAAGCGGAAGATTATCACAACTATGGAGACACACTTATCTCAGAAATTCAAAAAGATATGATTGCCAGTCTCACCGATGAACTCATGCCCCTGAAGTCCAGAACTGAAAGTGCAATTGAAGAAATCGATTCGCTGATAAGTTCACTGAATTATGTTCTGGACACTAAAACTTCGGATGACCTGAAAAACGCAATAAATAATCTAAGCCTGGTTTCCTCCGGATTACAGAAACAACTCGGACCTGAAGGAGATCTTAACCAAACATTCCGGTCATTGAACCTGATAAGCCGGAAACTGAGCGATAACCGCAGCAGACTTGATACAATTTTTGCAAACTTTCAGTCCATCAGTGATTCAGTCGCACAGGCACAAATAGGAAATATGATTGAATCTATTAACACTACCTTCAATGAAAGCTCACTACTTCTGGAAAAGATTAATCGCGGAGAAGGATCTCTCGGTTTACTTTCTACCAATGACAGCTTATACCACAATTTAAACTCCTCTATCGAGAGCCTCGATATACTTCTTGAAGATCTGAATAAAAATCCCAAACGTTACGTACATTTTTCCGTTTTCGGAGGAAAAAACAAACAGGAATAATTCAACTTTTATTAAGAAATTTACTGTTATAAGAATAACAGTGGGTTTTTTGCCTTCAAAATTTTTGATAATTTTTCATTTTTTTTGATTAAGGAATTTTTCATTGTTAAATAATTTAGATCATTACATTAATAAGATTATCTAAACAATTAGTTAACAATTTTTTAAGCCTGTAACTTATTAATTTGCTATATTTCAATGCTTTACATTTATCAACAATTTTATTTAATATTAAACAGTTGATTTTAACACATATATAATATTTTCAAAAAAACAATAGTCCATTTACTTTTTTATTAGACATTTTTTCACAATCTTAGCTTCTCGATTGCTCCACGGAATTTTAATTTTTCTTGACCTTAAAACTTTTTTTCAGTAATGCATCAACAAGTATGGAACAATTGTCTCAAGGTAATTAAGGATAATGTCCCTTCAATTAGTTACCGCACATGGTTTGAACCTATAGTTCCTCTAAAAATTGATGCCAATGTTCTAACAATTGAGGTACCCAGTCCTTTTTTCTATGAATACCTTGAAGAACAGTACATCGATATCCTGAAAAAGGTGTTAAGAAAGGAACTTGGCAATGATGCCAAGTTAGAGTATAGTGTTGTGATGCAAAATAATACCTTTACCAACAACAAACCTTACACGGTAAAGTTCCCGGCCAGGAACGGCGGCAGGGATCTCAGAAACAAACCGGTACCCGTCCCCATCGATCACGAGGAGGTGACAATCAGGAATCCTTTTGTTATTCCTGGTATTAAAAAAATGAACATTGACCCAAGATTAAATCCAGGATATTCCTTCAATAATTTTGTTGAAGGAGAATGCAATCGCCTGGCCCGCTCAGCCAGTCTCGCAGTAGCCAATAATCCTGGAGGAACCGCCTTTAATCCTTTGCTGGTATACGGAGATTCCGGTCTTGGAAAAACTCATCTGGCACAGGCAATAGGTATTGAGGTAAAGGAAAAATTTGCCGATAAAACCGTTCTTTATGTAAATGCCAATAAATTCCAGACTCAGTTTGTAGACAGCATCCGGAACAATAATAAAAATGATTTCCTGCATTTCTACCAGATGATCGATGTGCTGATCATTGACGATGTGCATGAATTTGCCGGTAAAGAAAAAACCCAGGATACCTTCTTTCATATTTTCAATCACCTGCACCAGTCCGGAAAACAACTGATTCTGACCAGCGATAAACCTCCCGTAGAATTGCAGGGCATGGAACAAAGACTTCTGTCAAGATTTAAATGGGGCTTATCGGCCGATCTGCAGTCACCCGATTTTGAAACAAGGATCGCAATACTCAATAAAAAGATCTATAACGATGGTATAGATATCCCTGAAGAAGTGGTTGAATACATCGCCACTCATATCACCGACAATATCAGGGAACTGGAAGGGGCACTCATATCCCTGCTGGCCCAGTCTACCCTGAACAGAAAAGAAATCACTCTTGATCTGACAAGGGAAATGATCGATAAGCTGATCAAGAATACCAAAAGGGAGATATCTATTGATTATATTCAAAAAGTTGTTTGCAGCTATTTTAATATTGGTGTTGACCAATTACAGTCAAGAACCAGAAAAAGAGAAATTGTTCAGGCCAGGCAAGTAGCCATGTTTTTCTCAAAAAGCCTCACGAAATCTTCTCTTGCCACCATAGGGTCGCAGATTGGAGGTAAAGACCATGCGACTGTACTTCATGCCTGTAAAACAGTGAATAATCTGATAGAAACGGATAAGCGCTTTCGTTTACAAATTGACGAAATAGAAAAAAAATTGAAAATCTGATGAGAAAAATGCACTGAATTTTTACGCAGAGAACCGGAAAATATCCTGACTCTGCGTTTTTTTTGTCAGCAATTTGAGTTTTATGTGAAAATGAATAGTCTATTATAAAATGATATATCTTTTCCTTTGTGTTTTATCCTCTACCCTGATCTTTGTCATCTTCAAATTTATCGGTCGTTTTAATGTTCCTGTTCTTCCGGTTATTATATACAATTATTTTGTTGCCTCCATGCTGGGATTTATCATAACAGGGAAAAACCTGTCCGCTACCCTCTCCGGGGAAAAAGACTGGTTACCTCTTTCAATACTGATCGGCATTCTCTTTATTATCATGTTTTTTGTCGTAGGAATATCAAGTCAGAAAGCCGGAATCTCCGTTACAACTGTGGCCAGTAAAATGTCTGTAGTTTCGCCCATAATTTTTTCAATGATGATCGATCCTCTGGATGATGTAAATTTTATGAAAATTATTGGAATATTCACAGCTCTGATAGCGGTTTTCCTTACAATTTACAAGAAAAAATCACTTAATCCCGACAGACATACAATTATTTATCCTGTCATTTTATTCTTCGGTATGGGGCTTGTTGATTCCATGGTTAAGTTTTCACAGATGAAATATATTGGCAATGGAGAACTGGCAATCTTTACTGCCGTTTTATTCCTTATTGCCTTTCTCAGCGGGATACTGTATTTACTTCTCAGTAAAAACAAGTTGAGTGAACTATTCTCAATGAAAGCATTTCTCTGGGGTTCTTTTCTCGGCCTAAGTAATTTCGGATCCATTTATTTCATAATAAAAGCGCTCAACTATAAAAATCCACAGGGAATTGGCATTGATAGTTCCATAGTTTTCGGAGTCAATAATACAGGGATAGTGATCTTCTCTGTACTTGCAGGTTTTCTTATTTTCAGGGAGAAACTTAAAAAAGTTAATTATTCGGGAATTTTTCTCGCATTAATTGCTATAATAATTTTTTCATATGCCTGATTATTTTTTTACCATAGAAAAGCCATCAGAAGGTGTTTATAAAGAAAAGGGCAGTAAATTTATTGCTCGTGCATATCCTGTTAAGGAAGAAGAAGAAATAAAAACTGTTCTTGAAGAATTAAGGAAAGAATATCATGATGCCCGACATCATTGCTATGCATGGGCACTGGGTGCCGATGGAGAAAGAACAAGGGCTAACGACGACGGGGAACCTTCGGGTACAGCAGGAAGGCCTATTTCCGGTCAAATCAGCTCCTTCGGCCTTACAAACATACTTATTGTGGTTATACGGTATTTCGGGGGAACACTTCTTGGTGTCGGAGGCCTGATAAATGCCTACAAAACAGCAAGCCGCGATGCCCTGAAAAACGCAACAATAAAAAAACAGTATCTCTACCTGGTGTTCGGGATCCGTTTTAATTATTCCGACATGAATAATGTTATGAAAATCCTGAAAGAAATGAAAACAGAGCAGTTCCGGCAAAAATTCGGGATATCCTGCAGCCTGATCGCAAAAGTAAAAAGATCGGACAAGGAAAGGTTTATTTCTTCTTTTGAACCTTTTCCGGATATTGAGATCATAATGCCGGAGCAAGACTGAAAGTTATTACTGAATTATTAACAAGTATTTCTTCTGAATCCACTGATACGTATTTTTGTAATAAATCAAAATTTGAATATATGAAAAACAGAAGCCTGGTATCCATAAATGATTATTCAAGAGATGAATATCTCAGGATTCTTGAACTCGCTGCTGAATTTGAGAAAAAACCTGTACAGGATATCCTCAAAGGATATGTGATAGCAACCTTGTTCTTCGAACCTTCCACTCGCACCCGGCTCAGTTTCGAAAGTGCCATAAACCGGCTTGGGGGAAAAGTTTTGGGTTTTTCCGATTCCACCACATCAAGTGCTACCAAAGGAGAAACTTTAAGGGATACGATTAAAACCGTTGCCAATTATTGTGATCTTATCGTTATGCGTCATCCCGTTGAAGGAAGCGCCCGTTTTGCAAGTGAAATATCATCGGTTCCGATAATTAACGCTGGTGACGGTGCAAATCAACATCCAACACAAACCTTACTGGACCTGTATTCCATTCAAAAGACACAAGGAACTCTCGAAAATCTGAAGCTCTTTTTGATTGGTGATTTAAAATATGGAAGGACCGTTCATTCCCTGTTAATGGCAATGTCAAAATTCAATACCACATTTTATTTTATCAGTCCCGACGAATTAAGGGTCCCGAACGAATATAAGATTTACCTGGACAGTGTTGGACTTACCTATCATGAGCACAAAGAATTTACCGATATTATAGATGAAGCCGACATTGTTTACATGACCCGGGTACAGAAAGAGCGTTTTTCCGATCCCATTGAATACGAAAGAACAAAGAATGCCTACGTGCTCAGAAGAAAAATGCTGGATAATGCAAAACCGAACATGAAGGTCCTGCATCCGCTTCCAAGGGTAAATGAGATCCACCTCGATGTAGATGAAGATGCTTCCGCCTATTACTTCCCACAAGCGCTGAATGGCGTTTTCACCAGGCAGGCCATCATTAGTTTAATTTTAGATTTAAAGTAAAAAAATCAGAGAAATGAGAGAAAAAAAGCAATTAGTAGTCAGCGCGATTAAAGACGGAACGGTTATCGATCATATTCCCGCTCAGGATCTTTTCAAGGTTATCAGTATTCTCGGACTGGATCACATCGACACATATATTACCTTTGGAACCAATCTTGAGAGCAAGAAGTTACAGAAAAAGGCGATCATTAAGGTCTCCGAGGTTTTTTTCAGGCAGGAAGATATTAACAGAATAGCCCTGGTTGCACCCGAAGCTAAACTGAATATTATACGGAATTATGAAGTTGTTGAAAAAATGATCGTGGAATTACCAGATAATATCATCGGTATAGCCAAATGTGTAAATCCAATGTGCATTACAAATAAAGAGGAAGTAAAAACAAAATTCAAGGTAGTGGATAAGAAGGAAGTTAGTCTGAAATGCCATTATTGTGAGAAGATTACAGAACAGAATAACCTCGATATTATTTAGTGTCTGTCCATAATGTCCAATATACTCATTCAGTAATATATTTAAACGGTATTCGTGAGCTCGTTATCACTCGGTTCTGCGTTGCTGCAACCGCGTGTC
>CAYRTD010000112.1:0-13918 GCA_964426915.1 uncultured Bacteroidaceae bacterium
ATTTTAAACCGCAGTATACTAATGTATTCGAGGATTTAAAATTTTTGCAGCAACCCAGATATCGGACATTGTGAACAGACACTTATTAATTTCCCCCGGGATTATTTGATAACACAACTCCTCCCGGCTATAAAAATATTTTTCTTTAAGAAACGTTTCATACTCAATAAAAGATAGTTGCCATTATGAAAAACATTAGCATTTTATTGATTATCACAGTCGCATTTTTTTCATGTGTACAAGATGAGGTTCAAAATCCCCTTTTTTTAATTGCAACAGAGCCCACGCAAAGTTCAATTATTTTACAGGCAAGAATGAATGAAACAGATACTCTTGTTAAGAATGATATTCCGGGCTTACCCTCAGAGGTCATATTTGATATAGGCTCTGATACTTCCGGCAGGATCCATTCTGCAGGTCCCGTATTCGGTACCCGGGAAAATGATTTTATTGCCAAACATACATTTACCGGATTGTTACCTGGTACCGAATATTATTACCGGATCAGGTATGTCCTAACAGGGAATCAACATGGTCATTCAGCCTGGCAAAGATTTAAGACCCTTAACGAATCAGAATCAAAAGACGATTTCAGTTTTGTAATGGTTACCGGAATGAATTTTCACCGTTTCACATCAGGACTGGATCAGGGTGGAATAAAAGTGAGAGAAGGAGGAAATGAAAAAACTGGATTCCCCGGTTATCTTGCCATACTTGAAAGGGAGCCGGATTTTTTTATCGGGAATGGCGATAATGTGTATTATGATCATCCCAGGGAAAAGGCAGCGGAAACACCTGAAGAAATGCGGAAACACTGGCACCGGTTATACCAAATGGAGAATTTTAAAAAGATGGTATCAAATATTCCGGTTTACTGGATGAAAGATGACCATGATTACCGTTTTAACGATGCTGATACTATGAACGTTGATGCGGGTGGGGATCTTTTACTTCCGACACATGAAGATGGAATGTATCTTTTTTATGAGCAGGCTTCATTCTCGACCGATGATTTTAGGTCTGCTCTCCCGTACAGAACCTTTATTTTAAATGATGATGTCCAGATATGGATGGTTGAAGGAAGAGATTACCGGAGTCCGAACAATATTCCCGACGGACCGGGAAAAAGCATCTGGGGAGAAAAACAGAAGACCTGGCTGAAGGAATCTCTCCTCGATTCAGAAGCAAGTTTTAAGTTGCTCATTTCACCAACTCCTATGGTTGGCCCGGATGATGCCTATAAGCGGGATAACCACACAAACCCTGAGGGATTTCGTTATGAAAGAGATCAGTTTGTAGAATGGCTGAAGGAAAATGATATTCTTGAAAAGGGATTTTATGTTCTCTGTGGCGACAGGCACTGGCAGTATCATTCGCTCCATCCGAATGGCCTGGAAGAATTCAGTTGTGGAGCACTTGTTGACGCCAATTCCCGCCTCGGAAGGGAGCCCGGGGATCCGGAGTCTACCGATCCCGAAGGAAAAATACAGCAATTCTATACCCAGCAAACACCATCAGGAGGTTTCCTTGAAGTAAATGGGTCTTATTCCAATGAAGAACCGGTATTAAAATTCAGTTTTTATGATGAAAAGGGTGAATTGTTATATGATGTGGTGAAAAAAAGATGACATTTAAAACATTTCACATCGGAATTAGAAAAATGAATTAAATGAAAGCAGCAGTTCTAAGCACCTATAATAAAATAGAGTATAAGGAAATTGACACTCCCGGCATGAAAGATGATGAAGTACTGGTGAAGGTAAGCTATGCCAGTATATGCGGTTCCGATCAGCATCTTTACAAGGGTGAATTTCATCCACGAACAAAACTTCCCTTTGTGCCGGGGCATGAATTTGCAGGGATAGTTGCAGAAACCGGGAAAAATGTAAGCGGATTCAGGGCGGGTGAAAAAGTTACTGTAGATCCCATTATCTCCTGCGGAGAATGCCCTGCCTGCATTCGAGGACATTTTCCTGCTTGTTCTTCCTTAAAGCTGCTGGGCATTGATCTGGACGGAGGATTTGCTGAATATATTTCCGTTAAGCCTGAGATGCTTTATAAACTTCCGGATAGCCTTGACGACAAATTCGCCGCTCTTATTGAATTGTTATCTATCGGTTTCCATGCTTCAGCCAGATCGGGGCTTTCGGAAAATGATGATATTGTGATCTGGGGTGCCGGGAAGGTGGGAAATGCAATTCTCCATGCCGCAAAAACAATCACCACCGGAAAAATAATTATGGTGGATATTCTTGACGAACGCTTAATTATTGCCAAATCTGCTTTTCCCGACATCCACACGGTTAATGCAAAGAAAGAAAACCCGATGGATTTTATTCAGCGGACAACAAATAACAAGGGAGTTGATATTGCCTTTGAAGCCGTTGGCCATTATCATGAGATTCCCGGAAGACATAATCCCGTACGATCGTGTGTGAACTCCATACGGGGAGGGGGAATTGTTTGTACCCTCGGTCTTAGCGATGAACCTGTAGATATTTTAATGAAGGAGCTGATATGGAAAGAAGCCAGAATCATTGCTTCCCGGGTAAGTCATGGTGAATTTAGTGATGCTATCCAAGCACTGAAAAATGGTAAACTTGATCCGTCGTCTATGATAACAGGAATTATGGATCTTATAGATGCGAATGAAGCATTTCGTTTGCTGGAGGAGGAGCCAGAGAAACATTTAAAAATTTTATTGAGAATCAATGCGTTATGAATCTAAATTAATACTTTCTGAGCCATTTCTTCCGGTTGTTTGGGACTTGATTCCATATCCGGAAGTTATCCATTTCCTACTTTAGATTTGAAAATCATTTACATGGAATAATGAATACTAAGAAAACGGAAACATATTCAAATGAAACGGAGTTGAACTTAACTGATAGACTAACTGATTATGGCATTTCTGCCGGAGCCTTTTGCTACCGGCATATAGAGGAATTTTATAACAGGATAGAAAAACGGGAGATTATTCCATTAAGAGATAGGCTTAACCGGATGTTCCTTCCTGATGGAGGAATTGAGGTGCTTTTTGAAGAAGCACAAAAAGAGCAGAGGATGGCCCTCAATTTCATATGTAAACTTTCTGTAAAAGAGGGAGTGATAAAAGGATCTTCAGCAGGTATTAACTTAAGCATAAACAACTGGACTGAAGATGCTTATCTTTTGTTACCCGGAGCCGTATATAATGGTAATCGTTTTTATTCGAGAAAGATTCCCTATTCTCCAAAATTACTCGATGAAAAAAATCTCTGGCCAAATAGGAACATCATCGTGACCGATATTCTGCGCTTAAATATCCTGCCAGGACCTTCCGGATTCAGTGATCGATCGGGCAGCCTGTCCACACCTGTTATCCTTATCTGGCTTCCAAAGTCAAAAGAGATCCTGTCCATTGAGTTTAATCCGGAAAATGAACTGGGGGACCTGGGACTGATTTTTACCGAAAACAGAGAAAGAAATTCACTCGATATTGCTTTTCAGAGTCCGGTGGTGAGAGAAGAATACATGTACAAAATCTGTGATAGTGAGCATCCTTCAGAAGATACTGCATATGATTTCTCTCCAGGAGATGAATTTCATTACCAGTTTAAAGTGAAGAGACATGATGCTGATAATCTGGATGAGCTGTTTGTTTTATATCCTGCAATGAGATCTGAAACTAATGATCCTTTACCGGATAAATATCCTTTGTTAAGCAAATGCTTTGAAGTGATTGAAAAAAAGTTTAACCGGGCGAACTGGGTTGAGGATTGGGGCTATTACTCAGTGGGAATGAGGGAGAATTTCCTGCAGGACTGGCAGGTTGGATGGACAGGAGGAATGATCAGTACTTATCCTCTCTATTTTCTCGGCTCAGATCAGACCAAAGAGCGTGTCCTGAGAAATTTTGAGTGGTTTTTCAGGGATGGTTTTTCACCCGGTGGACTTCCATGGGATTCAGGTGAAAAGGGAGATCAATGGTATGGGGGTGATATTCGCCGTGAACAAACGAAAAACCGGCATCTTGTCAGAAAGAGTGCAGATGCTGTGTATTATCTTTTCAAACAGTTTTATATGTTTTCTGATGAAGGGGTTGATATTCCCGGAGATTGGGTCAAAAAGATTGAAAGAGTTTGCAATATCTTTCTTGAAAACTGGAAAAAGTATAATGATGTAGGCCATTTTATTGACACCCGGACCAATGAGATCGTTATAGGGGGTTCTACCAGTGGAGCTTTGTTGCCGGCAGGTCTGGTAATGGCTTTCCGCTGGACAAGAAATCAGGCCTACCTTGATGGAGCGGAACAGATAGCGGATTATTTTTATGATAAACACTTATCAAAAGGTATCTCCTGCGGTGGTCCCGGTGACGCATTGCAGTCACCGGATAGTGAATCTTCCTATGGCCTGTGTGAAAGTTATGTGCTTCTATATGAGGAAACCGGTAAGAAAAAGTGGCTCGATCGTGCTGAGCTGGCCGCCCGGTTTTTTTCTACCTGGGTTATGTCTTATAACTATAACTTTCCCCCTCAGTCAACACATGGAAAATTAAATACAGGAACCAGGGGACTGGTTTTTGCGAATGCTCAGAACAAGCACCTTGCCCCGGGCATCTGTTGCTATTCCGGATCAGCATTCCTGAAGATATACCGGTTTACCCTGAATGATTATTACATGAACATCCTTGAAGAAATTACCCGGGCAATGCCGCAATATCTTTCAACTTCAGAAAGACCTGTAATTGGTCTTAAGAAAGGATGGGTATCCGAAAGGATCAATACCACCGACTGGCTTGAGGGAATTGGTGAAACAATGAAAGGATCCACCTGGGCTGAGACTTCAATAATGTTAGGCTCCACAGAACTTCCATCTCTGTTTGTGGATATGAGAAAAAGAAAAGTATGGTGTTTTGATCAAATTCAATGTAAGCTCAGGGAGGAATCATTGATAATAAGAATTATAAACGATAAAGAGCTACCGGTGCATATTTGTATTCTTATCGAATATGAAAATGAAGAGTTTGAAAAGTATAATAATTTCGGTTGCATGTTTTCCCGGAAACTAAAACTCGAGAGAAGGGAAACTGTATTGAAAATTTAAAATCTATTCCTCAAGCCACTTAATCGCATTCTCAACCACCAGCTTAAAATCCTCATTCCTATATGCTTTCTTATCATGCCCGAAAATCAGATAAACAATTTTAGAATTATCGAACTGGTTGGTCCAGCCAATAACGGGATGGCAATCCGGATGTGATGTGGTAAGGAGGGTGTCAATTCCTTCGGTTAACTCCAGATTGGAATATCCTTCATCATTAATGATGAATCTGTTCATCCCCTTGGTTATGTGATGTTCAGGGGCGGCAATATTTACGATCAGGTTCAGGTCATGAGCATAATCTGAATGCAAAGCGCTGTCGGTTTCAGCAGTGGGCTGGTTATATTTTCCCCCTACAATCTGTTTGAAGGTATCCCATTGCTGATAGGAAACTATGGAGTGATGAAGGAAAAGAAAACTTTTTCCGGCTTCTGTTAGTTCAAGATAAGCCTTCTTCTGGTCATCCGAAATGTTATTCCACATATCATAAAAAATATAAAGGTCATAATCCTTTCCTTCTGAAATCGTAAGAAATACATTCGCAGCAGGTTGAGATATTGTATCAATATTAATGGTTTCAATATTTTCAAAGAATTGAATAAATTCAATTGTATCAAAAGAGTGACCACCGGTTATGAGCAGGGCCTCCTGTTTGTTATTTTGTGATTCGCAGGAAAAGACAAGCAGGATTATAATCAGAAAAGCAGGTATAAAAATGTATCTTTTCACAGGTTCATGTAATTATGAAATTAATTACTAAGATTTGTTGATTATTCTTTCTAATCTAGATGTAATAGAATGCAAAAGGTTGATGTCTGATGAATCAACTGTTGAAAAGCGTTCGAGTATTCTTGTATGGAGAGGAAATTCCGGTTTAATGTCAATCCGGATAAGAAGCTGTTCAATTCTTTCTTT
This sequence comes from uncultured Bacteroidaceae bacterium, assembly GCA_964426915.1. Classification (GTDB taxonomy): domain Bacteria; phylum Bacteroidota; class Bacteroidia; order Bacteroidales; genus CAYRTD01. The sequence goes on from CAYRTD010000112.1 coordinate 6,001, forward strand.
AAGTTCGGAATAGCTTTCCGGACTTATTTTTTTCTTCTTTCTGTCATCGCTTTTCAAAGCAGATATCTCATATGCATATAACATTACAGATTGTCCCAGGTTTAAAGAGGGGTAACTGGTTTTAAGTGGAATGGTTGAGGCTGCATCACATTTAAGTAATAATTGATTTGGCAAACCTGATTCCTCCGTACCAAAGAGGATTGCAATTTTATCAATATTTTCTTTTTTTGATTCTATCATCTCTTTGATCCTGGAAGGAGAAGCATAATCTTCCTTAGCGCTTCTTTTTTTTGCGGTGGTTCCAACAAGAAAGTCAATGTCATTCACAGCCACTTCAAAATCCTTATAGATTTTCGCTGCTTCCAGTATGTCGTTAGATCCATGTGCCAGCATTCTGGCTTCTTCCGAGAGATGATCACATGGATCGATCAACCGAAGCTGACTGAACCCCATGGTTTTCATTGCTCTGGCTGCTGATCCTATATTGCCGGGAACTGCTGGTTTATAAAGAATGAATATTATATCCATTATTTTTCCTCTCCAAAATGCCAGTAATAAATACTGTCACTGGCCTGAGATATTGCCCTCATCATATGTTCATATGGCTGATCAGTGATATCAATCAATCCTATTACCTGGTTTTCTCCGTTTGACGGCCTACCCGTAACATGCTGATCAACAAGCTGGTACCAGTGAGATCCCAGGGAGAAGGGCATATCCGCCCAGGTTCTTACATAATCCTTATAAAAACGGAAGCGTTCTTCTTGGGTAAATGCCCGGTAACGTGGAGGAAACTGTTTTTCGGTGACCAGGGGAAGATGATGTTCCCCGATCAAAATTGGTTTTCCGGTTTTTTGATGCCAGGCTGTCATCTGTTCTTCGATAGGTACCAGTGAGTATACATTGACCGTAATTACATCACAATATTTTCCGGCACTTTCAAGTATATGATCCGGTTTCAACCTGCGGGTAAAACGGCAGCCCAGGTAAAGATGGTTTGGGTCATATTTCTTCAGGGTATTTTTTACTATACTGAAATACTTATCCGCATATAGTTTTTCAAAATTTTTATAATCATTGGCGAAGGATTCATTGTCCGGTTCACTGGTCATATTTCTTACCTCTTCCCATTCCTCATAGGATCCATTCCATTTTCCATTCAATTCTTCTAAAGACGCATAGCTTTGCTTAATTAGTTTTATCCATTCATCCCTTCCGGGAGAGGATTGTTTTAGTTTTTCCAATAACCGGGAATTATCCCAGCCGGCTTCATTATCTACGAAATAACCCAGAAGAAAAGGATTATCCCTGAACTCTGATGCTCCTGAAATTACGGAATCTACATAATCTTCCCAACCCGGATCGAATACATCATTTAATCCTGATCCAAGGCTATAATTATTATTTTCGGTGGTTCTGAAACTGTAGGTGAAAGGAATCTCAGATCCCGCGATTACCTTCTCATTGCTCCAGTTCCCTATGGTATTGAGCCCCCAATTCTGCAGTCTTTTATAGATCATGGATATCCAATTATCCAGGTTGCCGTATTTACGGAGGATATTCAGGTAGTAGTAACTCATTTCCATGCTATCGCTCCAGGCTTCTGCATATTCGCCTTGCATTTCAGGAACAAATTCAAAAAGGAACTCCCTGTTGGTTACATTAGTACCGTCTGTACCTTTCAATTTTGGTCTTACACAGGTTACACCCAGCGACCAGAAAGGATTTCCTTCCGGAGTGATGAAAAAATATTTTCCTGAATCATCTTTCACAAGATTAAAGTAACCGGAGGAAGGATATTTATTTTTAACTATTAGTCCACCATAGCTATCACGTTCAGGTTTAAGCTTTGGATTGTCAGATATTCTTTTCCTTTCTAAACTCAGATCCTCCCTGAGGTCTTCCGTTTTACTGACCTTCCCTTCCCAGCTTCCTTTCATTCTTTGTCCGAATTTATCAACCACCGGACCCTGATCTTCCCGGGCTTCTTTCTTCAACTTTAAGGTTTTGATATTTAAAGCATTATCTTGCGACACTCCTTTAAATTTCAGGCTAACATATTCGGGATGATAGGTTTTTTCCTGGTTGCCGGCAAGGGGGATCTCATGAAGACTGAAAGTTATATTCTCCCGGGATTTCTCAATAGAATAATTTTTAGAGATTACATTTTTTACTCCTGTATAACTTAGTTCGAGCTGAAATGAAAAGTCTGGTTCCTTTTCAAATTGCATTATCAATCCGGAGAAATCTTTCCACGATTCAGGAAAGCCTGCTGCCTGCGGTGCGAATATAAATTCTGCCGTATCATTCAAAAATTCGATAATGAGATTATCATCCCTGAATTCCGCCTGGCAATTTCGCAATAGAAATGATCCTTCTCCGGCTTTCTCTGCAATCTGTTTACTGGAAGTAAGACCAGTTTCAATTTCCGAAAATTCCGTTACCGGTTGCCAGGAAAGATATCGGTCTCCCTCTTTACAAGATGAAAAAAGGAAAATCAAGCTGAGGAGAAACAGTTTTATAATTTTCATATCTCTGTGATTTTTATTCATTTGAAGGAACCAGCAGAAGAGCATCTGCCGGGACCGGGTAATTATTATTTTCAGCATAAATCCTTATGTAATCCCCATCCTGAAAATCAAATGTTCCCAGATCAACCCAATCGTAGCTATGCTTTTCAAAATCATATCTGCCCACTGAGGTTTTTTTCTCTGTTTTGACTTCAACCTTCACATCATCTGCGAACTGCTCATATTCCTTATCTCCCCATTTTTTCCTCGGTATATAGAGATAAGCATGATATTTACCTCCACCTTTTGGGATATCCGGCTTATAAGTAAAAGTGGAAGCTTCATCTCCGGGCATCCATATGAGATGATCGGCTTTGTACTGACCCATCCAGATGGTTTTTAATGTCCAGTCGCCTTCAAGAGTTATTTCTTTAAGGTTGGTATTATCCACAACTATATCCGGTTTCGTTCCATCGAGCAGGGGGTCTGTTTCGAGCCGCTGCATGAGTTTCTCCACCTTCACATCCTGTATACCTGTTTTTTCATCCAATGCCATAGAAGAAGCAAGTCCGCATACCTGTCCGAGTACCATGAAGACCGGTTCCATTCTTATAGATCCAAAGGCTATATGGGAGGCAGACAGGCAAACCGGTACGGAAAGGTTCTTACATTCCTCATTTTTGGGAACCAAAGCTCTGTAGGAAATTTCATAAGGAGGGAAATCCCCGATTTGCACATCCCCTTCATTCTTTACCATGCCGTTTACCACGATCCGTTGACAGTTATGGGAATCCATTGTGTAGGCAGCAAGGCCTATACCATCATCCACTGTGCTGTCGCCAAGACAATTGTGTTCGGTCATCACATATTCGCCGATCATTCTTCTGGCTTCCCTCACATACATCTGATGAGGAAAGTAGCCATTATCTACAAATTCATCTGCTGCCCATCCCCAGGAGTTCATCTGATCTCTGATTTCCTGGGTTACCCCGGTATCATTCGCCATAAAATAGAGCAATCCCTTGATATAATTTTCCACTGCCAGGGCTATGCTGTCACGCGTATCATAATCTGCTTCCGGATAATCCCAGTTCATACCGATGCCATCGGTCGACATTGGACCTCTATTATTTATATCGGTTTTGCTGTTTGGCATTAGTGAAATTATCAGGTATAACTGTCCGATATCCTGTATCCATCCTTTTTCTTCTCTTTGTTGTATCACCCTTTTCAGCAATTCATAGGTTGAAGGATCGTAATCCGGTGGCATTGTAAGGCTGATCATGTTGGCGGTATCCTGTGTCAGACAAAGCCGGTAATTATAGGCCTGTACCAGGCTGTCTCCTGTACCTCCTGGTTGCAGCTCCCTGTCCTGTATCCCCCAGCAAAGGCCGCTGGAAGGATCACCGGGAATAATATAAGGATCGATACTGTCAGGGAACTGGTGAGTTTCCATAAGCTGAACACCATTATAGCTTTCACCATATTTGTCATTCGACTCCCTGCCCACAGTATAGCTTACTCCTGCATGAGCCATAAGATCCCCTTCATAACTGCCGTCAATAAAATATTTTCCGGTGAAGGATTTTTCCTCTTCCGGATTGGAGGATTTTTCCAGATGGATGGCCCTGATTTTTTTCCGTCTGACATCCGCTCCCTTTATTCTGTGGTCATACAATACTACCACATCCGACTCGTCAATAAAACTCTGAAAGACTTCTTCTGCCACATGGGGTTCAAATTTCCATGCTTCCAGTTTGCCGTAATGATCCCCAAGGCGCCTGTAGAATTCCCTGGAAATGCCTGTGACAGCATGTTTATTTCCAATGTCGGTTTTCCCCAATCCGCCACTGCTGAGCCCTCCAAGATGATTTCCGGGTTCGATCAGTAAAACTTTCTTTCCTTCAAGATCGGCTGAATAAGCTGCAACCACCCCTGCCGAAGTGCCTCCATAAACGATGATATCATAATCATCTGCTTTTTCAGTGCATGAAGTCAGAAATACGATTGATAATAGTAGTAGTGTTGTAGTTTTCATATTATTTTTATAAAAATCTTAAGAATTCCTCGTTTTAATATGGAAATTTGATTCATTTTAGTATTACAAATGTACAATGAAAAAACTGAACTTATAAATTCAACAAAATGTTACAAGCAAGCCGAAGAACAACCAATGACACGATAAAACATGAAATTTTTGCTGCATAAAGAAAAAAAGAAAATGGAAAAGCCAGCCCACAACCGAACGAAGTGAGCTCACGAATACCATTGAAAATAGAACCATCAATGAAACGAACATGACTTTTTAGATGCTAATTTTATGTCCAAGCATTTAAAAATTCATCGTGAGTTCCATGAGTCACCTTTGAAAATAATAATTTAGACGAATGAACTTTGGAGATATTATAAAAAGCAATAATTGGCTAAGTGTTGAGATGGTTTTGCTAAAGCTTTATCCCGATGAAAAAAAGAACATTTCGGGTTATGAGGAAGTATTTAGCAAACTAAAAATGCTACAGCCCAAGGAAAAAGATATTTCTATTTTGGTAAGTTGGGAAAAGGATGACTTTGACCAAACAGATTATGTCAATGTTTCAGGATATCACAATAATCCAAAAGAGAACACGGATGAAGCAAATATTTCATTGGCTCTTGAATTTACCCCCTGGGATGAATGGCTGGGAATGGATATTGACGCAAACACATTAAAAACATTTAACGAACTGGAAATAATTGCCCATTGCCTTTATGAAATGACATTTGTGGGTTTTGAAGAAGAGGAAATAAAAGCGGAATTGGACAAAATAAATGATGCAGCCGAGGAAATAGAAAACATGACCGAAGAAGAAAGGCGGGAAAAGCTGAAATCATGGGACGAAATAAAAAAGGAATGGGAAGACGAAGAAAACGACAAGGAGGACGATAACGAATGAACGTAAAACAGTGTAATAAAAAGCATTTGACGAATTAAAAAAGGCCATGGAATAATGAGTGAAGAAAGAAACATTATTATCTACAACACTGCTGATGGCAAAGCATCGGTTTCGCTTTATGCCAAAGATGGCAGCGTTTGGATGAACCAAAACCAACTGGCAGAACTTTTTGACACCTCTAAGCCAAACATCAGCATGCACATATCCAACATACTGAAAGAAAAGGAATTGGAGGCTAATTCAGTTGTTAAGGATTACTTAACAACTGCTTCTGACGGCAAAGAATACAATGTTACCTTTTACAGCCTGGAAATGATTCTGGCTATCGGATTCCGTGTACGAAGCAAACGAGGTACACAATTCCGTATCTGGGCCAACCGAAACCTGAGGGAATATATGTTAAAAGGCTTTGTAATGGACGATGAACGTCTGAAAAACCCCGATGGCCGACCCGACTATTTTGATGAGTTGCTGGAACGAATCCGGGATATTCGTGCATCGGAAAAACGTTTTTACCAGAAAGTACGCGATTTGTTTGCCCTAAGCAGCGATTACGACCCTACAGACAAAGCCACCCAAATGTTTTTTGCCGAAACCCAAAATAAATTGCTGTATGCCGTAACCGGAAAAACAGCGGCAGAAATAATTGTATCAAGGGCTGATGCCAGCATGCCCAATATGGCTTTAACCTCATGGAAAGGCAGTGTGGTAAGAAAACAGGATATTTTTATAGCTAAGAACTACCTCAACGAAGACGAGATTGATACCCTGAACCGCCTGGTCGTTATTTTCCTCGAGAGTGCCGAACTACGAGCCAAAAACAGAATAGACATTACCATGAAGTTCTGGTACGAGAATGTGGACCGGATTCTTGAATTTCAGGATAAAAACATCTTACGCAATGCCGGTTCCATCAGCAACAAACAAATGGAAGCCAAAGTGCGCAAAATTTACGCCCAATATGATAAAAGGCGAAAAGAATACGATGCCCTGAAGGCAGACAAACAGGATATGGAAGAATTAAAACACCTGGAAGAGAAGATAAAAAAACATGACAAATAATTTCCTCATACATAATTTCAAAAGCTTAACCACCACACCCGAAAACCTAGAGCAGCTTAAAAAACTGGTGCTACAAATGGCAGTACAGGGTAATTTAACCGCAAAATGGCGGGAGGAAAATCCGGATGTAGAGCCGGCAAGTGATTTATTGGAAAAAATCAGGACAGAAAAAGAACAATTCATCAAAGAAGGAAAAATCAAGCGACAAAAACCTTTACCGCCCTTTGCTGATGAAGAAAAGCCGTTTGAATTGCCGGAAAACTGGGAATGGAAGAGATTGGCTGAAATTTGTATCACAATTATAGATCATTGGCAAAACCCGCAAAGCCAACGCTACAACCAGATTTTGCCAACCGAGGCGAAGCCGAGCTCATGAGCACCATTGAAAAATATCATTTTGTGAATAAAGAGCCTTTCAGCCCATCCCGCTCCAACGCCGGACAGAGAGACAGTGCAGCAAAAATAAACAGATTAAATGAACCGAAAAACGGCCAGCTAGTAACATGCGGTCATACGCAATACGGGGGTTACAGCTTGTTTCAACGTCTGTGGCTCGTTTCAGCCTTTCAGCATATTGATAAGGAAGTGGCTTCGAAACCCCGTACTGCGCATACCGCAGGAACCTTAAAAAAAGCTTTCTTTGCATCAGTTTTTATCTTATTATTTTTTACTGACTGCTCAATGAATGAAGAAAAACAGATCCGGCAGGCGGTTCGTTATCAGATGGAACATTACCCGGCTTCCCGTCTAAAGGATATCTACAAGAATTTTTTCCAGGATTTTTATGGCCCGGGACACCTTTTGAACAATCCGGAAGCAGCACTGAATTATCTTCAGAATGAGCTAAAGGAAGTAGATGGCTGCTCCCTGCACAAACCGGTGGAAGGCACCGGCTATAAAAATACTTTTGTTCGGGTGGATCTTTGTCTTATTACAGAAGGTAAAATCTCACTTGAGGAATTCACCTGGCTATTTCTGGAAAGTGCGGAAACATTTAAGCTACCGGAAATTGAAGAGTGGCAGGAAGAATGGAATAAGATCCTTTCGGTTATTGAAGAAATGGGTGTAGAGATTGAGGATTTTGAGAAGGATAAGGCTGAGCTGGCAAAAATGCTGGAGAAGGGTGAATATGTGGTGCATCATACAAAGGCTTATGTTAAGGCGTATGATCCCCATTACAGGATAATAAGAAAGGATTTACTTGAGGAATATAGTTTATAGGTTTAATCGTTTATGGGTTTATAGGTTTAATCGTTTATGCGTTTATAGGTTTATGGGTTTATGGTCACCGATCACACCGATTACCGATTACCGATTACTTTTTAAGGGTTTATGGGTTTATGGTCACCGATCACACTGATTACCGATTACCGATTACTTTTTAAGGGTTTATGGGTTTATGGTCACCGATCA
>CAYRTD010000113.1:0-13906 GCA_964426915.1 uncultured Bacteroidaceae bacterium
GAAGGAGGAATGCTTTCAATTTGTAAGTAACCTAAACTTAAAAAATACTTTTTAGACATTCTCATAATGTGCGATATAGACAGATTATTCAAAAAAAAACAGATAGCTATATTATATAATAAAGTTTTTAAATATTTTTGGGATAAAATAATTTTATATGAAATTGAAAGACATAATGGCAATAGGAGGGAAACCTGGTCTCTATAAATTTATTGCTCAGGCTAAAAGTGGTATTATTGTAGAATCACTAACCGATAAAAAAAGGATTCCAGCTTATGCAAGCGATAAGGTTAGCTCCCTTGAAGATATTGCTATATTTACGGAAGAAGATGAAGTGTCGCTGAATGAAGTCTTCAGGAAAATCTATGAAAAAGAAAATGGTAAAAAGGCCATTTCTCCCAAATCCTCTCCAGATGAACTAAAAGATTATTTCGGTGAAATACTCCCCGAATACGACAGGGAAAGAGTATATATATCAGATATTAAGAAAGTCCTTTCCTGGTACAATCAGCTTGAAGAATTAAATTTATTGGAGTTTGAGGAAAATGAAGAAGAACCGGAATCGAAAAATGAAGAGCAGTTAAAAGAGGATAAGGTTAAGGATGATAACGACAAAGGAAAAGAAACTTCTTCCTGATCCGCGTTATCGGTTGTCTGGTGGATATATGAACTGATTATTTTTTCATTAGAAAGATTACGGATGTTAGCATCTTTCCTGTTATTTTCACGACATCTTGTTAATCAAAGGCTTTGGATTTTTCCCAGATCTCATTCATTTCTTCAAGTGTCATGTGCTTGAGCTCCCTGCCTTTGTGAAGAGTCTGACTTTCCAGAAAGGAGAATCGTTTCATGAATTTTCTGTTTGTTTTTTCCAGTGCCGTTTCCGGATCCACTCCATAGAGTCGTGCAGCATTAATGACCGAAAACAACAAATCTCCGAACTCAGATTCGGTTTCTCCCTCATTGTGACTGTCGATTGCTGCTTTAAGTTCTTCTACCTCCTCTTCAACCTTGTCCCATACCTGTGAGGGTTCTTCCCAGTCGAAACCGACAGCGCGGACCTTTTCCTGGACTCTGTTGGCTTTTATCATTGCCGGAAGTGATGCAGGTACACCTGACAGAACGGATTTATGTCCTTCTTTTCTTTTTATCTCTTCCCAGTTTTCCTTAACTTCTTCAGCGGTTTCTGCAGCTGAATCACCGAACACATGGGGATGTCTGAAAATTAGTTTCTCATTGATGCCCTTTAAAACATCGGCAATATCGAAGGCTTTCTTTTCCTGTCCGATTTTAGAATAAAAAACTATATGTAATATCAGATCTCCGAGCTCTTTACGGATTTCTTCAAGATCATCATCCAGAATGGCATCGGCCAATTCGTATGTTTCTTCGATGGTCAGATTTCTTAAAGACTGAAATGTTTGTTTTTTGTCCCATGGGCATTTTTCCCTTAGTTCATCCATTATCTCAAGCAAATCATCAAAAGCCTTCAATTTTTCTTTTTTTGAATTCATAAGCTAACTCTCCTCCTCTAAAAATTCAATTCTGATATTGGAACTGATACCCAGATTTAATAGTTTATTCGCATTCCCGTTGTTAATAGCAATTTCAAGAAGACCAGCAGAATTAAAAACCGCTACAAGTTCTCCTGAGGGTACTGATGAATAATCCTGGTTTATACAATTGATCATGTAATGCTTACTTTGAACATAAATTTCGAAGCTTTGTTCTTTGCCTATCCTGTCGAAAAGCTCTCTTTTTATGTTAGTGATTACATTCCCGTATGAATCAATATAGATAACTGTTCCTGTAATAGAATTTTCCTCAATGGTTGCCCTTAGGGGAATTCGTTCTTCCAGGGTATGAACTTCTTCACCGAGCTGTAAAATATTTTGATTGTCAATCAGTCTGCACGCTGCAGATGTGAACGTGTAAATCCCGGGAAAACTTTTGTGTTCTTTTTTCTCCTGTGGCTCAAGCCTCACTATTTTATCTGCTGGACCATTTATTATCAGGCTGAATGCCCCGTTATCGTTACCTATAAAGAAGTGTTTATGTGCTTCAACGACATATAATGTTTCTCCTGTGGCCGATTCTGCATTCACAAAATTAATATGGACGCTTCCTGCTGGAAAATAATGAAAGGAATTCCTTAAAATGAATGCCGCCTGCCTGGTATTAAATGGATGGATATTATGATTGAGGTCTATAATGCTGACTTTTTTGTTTTTTTGCAAAATCTGACCTTTTACCGCCGCAAGATAATAATCGTTTTGGTTCCAGTCGGATGTTAATGTAATAACAGGCATAAAAACGGAAAACTATGGGTCTGATTTATTGAAATATAAAAAAAATCACTTATTTTGTACATATCAAAAGTAGTGATTATTATTCAATTTTATGATTGATACCACCATATATTTAGAGGGGATAGATCCTATCGACTTTTTTGGAGTTAGTAATGTTAGATTTGAAAGAATAAAGCATCATTTTCCCAAATTGAAAATAACATCCCGGGGAAATGAGATACGCGTAAAAGGCGATGAAAAGGAAATAGAGCGATTCCGGGATAAGATTAGTTTACTTATGGATTACCTTAACCGGTTTAACGATATATCTTCTGAAGAACTTGATGAAATTCTGAATGACGGAAGAGATTTTACTATTTCCGGTCCTGATGACTCCGGAGGAGCTTTGCTCTATGGAGAAGGCGGCAAGCCAATAAAAGCCCAAACCGTAAATCAGAAGAAACTTGTTGAAGAGTCATTGGTGAATGATTTGGTCCTTGCTGTAGGGCCGGCCGGAACAGGAAAAACCTATACCGCCATTGCTCTTGCTGTAAGGGCATTGAAAATGAGGGAGGTGAAGCGAATAATACTTACACGACCGGCAGTTGAAGCCGGAGAGAGACTTGGTTTCCTACCCGGGGATTATAAGGAAAAACTCGACCCCTATCTTCAACCACTTTATGATGCTCTGAATGACATGATTCCGCCAAAGCGCCTTAAAACATTTGTCGAGGAAGGTATAATTCAGATTGCACCTCTGGCTTATATGAGAGGAAGAACTTTGGACAATGCTTTTGTGATTCTCGATGAGGCACAAAATGCAACAGGAAACCAGTTAAAAATGTTTCTTACCAGAATGGGTAGGAATGCAAAATTTATAGTTACCGGTGACATTACACAAATCGACCTTCCAAAAAAGCAACAATCCGGTCTTATCATAGCAATGAAGGTTTTAAAAGACATTCGGGGAATATCCATTATTCTTTTTGATGAAAGGGATATTATCCGTCACCGGCTGGTGAAATTTATTGTTGAGGCATACAGCTCAAACGAGGAAGATTAATAAACCATTTTTAAAAATATAGTATTATGGAACAGGCAGTTGTTAAAACAAATTTTGAATTCGAAGGACAAAAAAATCTTTACCAGGGAAAGGTAAGAGATGTATATAATATTGACGATAAATATCTTGTGATGCTTGTCACTGACAGGATATCGGCCTTTGATGTCGTACTTTCAAAGGGAATCCCCTATAAAGGACAGGTTCTGAATCAAATAGCCACGAAGTTCCTGGATGCTACCAGCGATATTGTTCCAAACTGGAAAATTGCCAGCCCTGATCCAATGGTCACAATTGGAGAGAAAGCCAATCCCTTTATGGTTGAAATGGTTATCAGGGCATATCTTACCGGTCATGCATGGAGAGAATACCGGGATGGTAAAAGAAGTATCTGCGGGGTTCCTCTTCCGGATGGTCTGAAGGAGCATGATCGCCTTCCTGAACCTATTATTACCCCCACTACCAAAGCTGAGGAAGGACACGATGAAGATATTTCACGTGAGGAAATTATTAATTCAGGCCTGGTGAATGAACAGGATTACCGAAAGCTTGAAGAATATACAGAAAAATTATTTCAAAGGGGAACTGAAATGGCTCATGATAAAGGACTTATTCTTGTCGATACCAAATATGAATTTGGAAAGATCGGTGATAAAATTGTCCTCATCGATGAGATTCATACACCCGATTCTTCCCGGTATTTTTATCTTGAGGGATATGAGGACAGACAGAAAAAGGGAGTACAGCAAAAACAGTTATCCAAGGAATTTGTAAGACAATGGCTAATTGCCAACGGATTTCAGGGGAAAGAAGGACAGAAAATGCCAGAAATGCCCGAAGAATTCATTCAGCAGGTTTCTGAGCGATATATAGAATTATATGAAAAAATTACGGGAGAAAAGTTTCAGCGTGCAGATACTTCAGATGTAAAGAACAGAATATATGAAAATGTAAGCAATTTTCTGGAAGAATTGAAATAAATTTACCGGGCTTAAGTTTAATAGAACAAATAAGTTTATATGGCAATAGTTCCTAAAAGACTGGAAACGATTTTTCTTTTTTTGTTTATAATAGCTGTTAGTGGGGTTTATTCGCAGGTTCCGGTAAAAAAATCCGATAATAAGGTAATTATAGAGGGAAAGATCTATTATATCCATATAGTTAAACCCGGTGAGACACTATTTTCTATCACTAAGGCATATGAAGTTACTGAAAAGGATATTGCTATAGAAAATCCCGGCGTTTATTCCGGTTTACAGGTGGGACAGGTTCTTAAGATTCCTGTCGATGTTCCCGGTGCACCGACCGAAGAAAAACTTGTAGATTCATCGAAATACCATATCCATTCGCTGAAGAAGGGAGAAACTATTTATTCTCTTTCCAGGAGATATAACATCCCCGTTGAAGAAATTGAAAAAGCAAATCCTGGAATGAAATTAAGCAATTTACCTGTAGGGCAGATTATTCTGATTCCCAAGCTTAAATCTCTTTATTCTGAAGAAGACTTTTATTTGCATAAAGTAAGAAGAAAGGAAACAATATACAGCCTCTCAAAAAGGTATGGGGTTTCTGAAGAGGAAATAATTAAGTACAACTCTGAACTGAAATGGGGAAATCTGAAGACCGGGCAGGTGATCAGGATTCCCAGAGATGAATATCTGGCAGCTCAGGAAGTTGAAGAAATTGTCCATAGTGAAAGGATAGATAGTCTTGAGTTCGATCGGAATGTAGAGAAAGGTAAGGATGAGTATAGCCTTATTGATTCCCTGGGGCTTAAACAAATGTCTATAGATGATTATTATACTAAGCTGAAAGACTTTAACCGGAGGAGATTGAATGTTGCATTTCTGATTCCTTTTAATTACAGGGTCAGCGAGGCTGACAAAGAAGAAGAGACTAGTGAATTTGAGGAGAAAGAGGATAAAGAAAAAACAAAAGAAGAAAATCTGCCCAGATCGATCAATTTTCTGGAGTTTTTTGAAGGTTCTCTCATGGCTCTTGATGCATTAAAAGAATCGGGTATCGAAGTAAATGCAAGGTATTTTGATACATACCGTAGTCCGACAAGGGTTAGGGAGATTCTGAATTCCCGTTTTTTCCGGGATGTTGATCTGATTATTGGGCCATTTTTTTCGTATAATGTGGAACTGGTTAATGATTTTTCCCGGATAAATAAGGTGCCCCTTGTTTCTCCTTTTTACGATGGGATGGATCTGACAAAGAGCAATCCTTACCTTTTTCAAATTACCCCTTCTTATAAAACGGAATATTCAAGGGCTGCAGAGATCCTGTCCAGAAACTATGATAAAAATTTTATCTTTATATATCAGCAGGACAGTCTGAAGTACCATGAGATCGAATTCTTCAAAGCCAGCCTCCTCAACAAAATCGGACGTTTTATTCATCCTGAAAATGTGGTTTTAAAGGAAATTTCATATTTGAATCCTTCAAAGGAAAACCTTTCTGAAGATTTTTCTCATGCACTTTCCAAGGATAAAGAAAATATAGTGATTATCCCGGAGAAAGATCAGGCTTTTGTAAGTACGGTTATTACACAATTATATTTTCAGTTGGGGGATTATGATATCGAAATATTTGGATTACCTCATTTTCATGAGTTTGAGAATGTCGATTTTCAGTATTATCATGAACTTCGCCTGACCTATCTGTCACCTTTTTATTATGATTATAATGATAAGCAGATTCAATCATTTTTGCGTCAGTTTAGGGATCATTTTAAGGCAGAACCCCGGCTTGCTACACGCAGAGGTTGCTCATATGCTCTTGTAGGCTACGACCTGAGCTATTATTTTATTCATTACATTTCTGAATGGGATAAAAAATTTGTTTCTCATCTTAATTCGGGAGACATTGATAATTTATTACCAACCTTTTATTTCGACCGAAACAGCGATTTTGGAGGATTTGAAAATCAGGCCCTAAAAGAGGTTGTTTTTACCAAAGATTTTGAGATCTTATCGAGGGATACAGAATTGATTAAACCTGAAATTCCAGACAGGATCAGGAGATTTTGGTTTGATTATGATTAAACGAGCTCCGCAAGCTTAGTAAAGCTTTTCTATAAAAATACCCGCAAGTGAGTCAAGATATTCGACGACTTATTTTCATTCTGGTAGGTTTTTATACGGGTAAAGATGAGGAAATAGTTTAAGAATTCCATTTCCCGATATATGATTTGGTATTAAATTTTCTTTTAGCACCATTGTAATTCATATACCTTACTTTGCCGAATACCGGTCTTTCAGACCATGCCCTGTCATGTACCCCAGCAATGGCCCAGGCACAGCCCACATAACCATTGGGATCCCTGCCGTCGATCTCATATTTATCATTAAGATAAATTGCGATTTTCATAGCTTCTTCAGGTGACTCCGACCATTCAAGAATCTTTTTTGCCCAATACATTCTCAAATAACCGTGCATTTTACCTGATTTAACCATCTCATTTTGTGCTGCATTCCAAAGATCTTCATGGGTTTCTGCCTTTTCGAATTCTTCCTGAGTATAAATATACTCCCGCTCATCTTTGCGATGTTCATCAAGAGTTTTTCTTGCCCAGTCCGGAATTTCTGAAAGATTGTCATAATTTTTATTATACAGACAGTAGTTATCTGAAAGTTCTCTTCTGATAATTAATTCTTCGAGGAAGCTGTCTATATTTTCATTTTTTTTTGGTAGTTTAAGGATTTCCAACGCCACTCTCTGCGCTGATATCTGACCAAAATGAAGATAGGGTGAAAGATTGGAAAGCCCGTCTTCGGAAGGATCATTTCTCTTATTATTATATTCTTCAAGTTTCTTATTTATAAAGTGATTAAGGACTTTTCCGGCTTCATTTTCACCAGGTTTTAGCCAGTCGATAGATTTCACTTTCCTGTCAATTTTCAGACCATCCAATGCTTTGGTAAAATCTGTTTTTATTATACTGAAACTTTCCGGTTTTTTTCTTTTCCGGATCTCCGGAAACTCTTCAATGAAATTTTCGAGTTTCTTATTTATTTTAGGACGTATGGTATAGGCTCCGAATTCCTGTTTTGTACTTGCATGGCGTGCAGGGACAATATTGTGTGAATCAACCTCGTAAAAGTTAATGTTGAGTGAATTGATTAAATCAGACTGCCATTTTTGTTTTATCCGTATAGGATCAAAATCATAAACAATGTGCTTAACGTTGAATTTCCGTATAAACTTTTCCAGTTCTTCTACAGGATTACCTTTCAGCAGATAGAATGGAATATTCTTGTCATACAGCTTATCTGCAACTTCTTTAAGACCATCCAGTATGAAACTATATTGCCTTAATGTGGCATCCAAAAAATGATCTGCAAGACAGAATACAACCCCAAATTCTGTATCAAATTTTTTCCGCAGCTCATCGGCATAAATCAGACCCCAGTTATCACGGAATCGTTGATCTCTGCTCATCCAGTACAGAACTATGCCGTCTGTATTTTCTGAAGTCTGGGTTTTATTTACTCTTTTCGGATTAATCATATCAAAAAATAATATTTTCCATCAATACCATAACTGAGGAAATGTATGCTTGTTCAATTCAATATCATTCGGATATTAAAAAAACCGCGGAGAGAACAAATCCGCGGTTTTCATAATTTTGATTTTTTTCTGAACTATCAGAAGCATATCCTTACTCAGGGGCGAAGAATAATCAATCTTTTTAAAATGATATACAACCAATTCTCTTTCGCTTAAACCTTTTAAGGAAAAAAAGAAGGTAACTATTTTGAAATCATGATCTCGTTTAGTTTGTCAAGCATCTTGGATACCCGCTCATTTTCTTTGTAGGGTTCGATGTTGTTACTAATGACTTTCAGTGATTGGTCGATCTCATTTTTTGCAATTTTAAATTCGCTTTCGAGCTGTTGTTTTTCATTTTCCGGGACAGTGCGATATTCATTTTCCAATGTGAGGGTTCCCTCACGAATGTCTTTCAGGGTTTGATTAAGATCTCTCAGTACATTGAATGCATCTTCTGAATTTTCAATGTTCTCAGATCGTTGTTCAATCTGTTTTAAGGTATTAATCTCTTCCTGAAGTAAGGGTCCCTGCTTTTTTTCAGACTGACAACCTGAAAGCAACAGTAAACTCAGAAGCAGGCTTGTTATAAATGTTATTTGGGTTTTCATAATGATGTGTTTTTTTTAATTTTTATTGTTGTTCTGCTTTATTGGTAACATTCTCAAGGATTCTAATGACAGAGAAGATAAAGATTCCTGAGATCAATGTAAGGACAACGAGCAATAAGAAGAACTGCCAGAGTTCCACTATATCCCAAAGCTTACCAACCAATCCGGCAAGAAGGTTACCAATAGCGGTAGCACCAAGCCAGCCGCCCTGTGCCAATCCGCTGAAACGAGGCGGAGCCACTTTCGCAACAAAAGATATTCCGATGGGGCTCAGGAACAATTCAGCAACCGTGAGGATAAAATATGTACTAATCAGCCAGTAAGGACTTAAACCAGTGACCGATTGGAGGTGGAATGCAGCAAGCATCATCACTACAAAGCCAATGGATGTCATAAACATACCGGTTCCTATCTTTCTTGGCGAGGAGGGTTCTTTTCCTTTTTTCCGAAGCCAGGTAAAGAATCCTACAATGATGGGGGTGAGAACTACAATGAAAATTGGGTTGAAGGATTGAAAAATTTCCGGCTCTATATTTTTGGTATCCTCAAAACCGGTATAGAAGCTGTATGCAATAGCTGTACCTCCCACAAATACTGCTGCACTGATTAGTCTTGTCCTCATTGATGAGGATTTACGGAACATAAAAATCAATCCGGCTATAGCAGCTAATATCGGTATGAATGTTCGTAAGTCGAAGAACAGGTAGCTGAATGCACTTACCTCACTAACCGTATAGTCACGGGCAAAGATGGTTAGTGTAAATCCATTCTGATGAAATGCCATCCAGAAAAAAGCCACTGTAACAAAGACCAGGCTAAGGGCAACCAGTCGTTTCTTCTCTTCTTCTTTGGTCAGGACCACTGTAGTGTCTTCTTTACCTTCTCTTGCAGCTTTTTCCTGTGCCTGTTTTACGGTGAGGTCGGCATGTTTATAATACTTCTTAAAACCAACAAAAACAAACAGTGAAATAAGCATGGCTACTGCCGCAATGGCAAAGGCAGTACTGTAACCTACTGAAAGAGTGGAAGTGTAGGTACTGGCAAATTCCGCGATAGGACCATCAAATCCCATTTGACTTTTAAAAGCTTCAATTTTATCTGTATAGTGCAGTGTGCCGCTAAAATGGCTTTGGACCGTACCGATCATTTGATCAAGAAAAGGGTGTGCCTTCTCTTGTAGATTGGCCAGATGGGGCATGCTGTTTTCATATGAGAATCCTTTTCTACCCAGAACATATTTTACAGCACCTGTTGCAGCGTAAGGAGCCAGGAATGCACCAATGTTAATACCCATGTAAAAGATATTGAAAGCATTGTCGCGTTGATGAGAATATTCAGGATAGTCATATAGCTTTCCCACTAATGCCTGAAGGTTTCCTTTAAAAAATCCCGTGCCTAGTGAGATAACACCTAAGGCAATAATGATGATGACCAGTTCCCATTGCATGTCAAATAAACCCTGTGTATAACCGGGTATTGTCAGGATGATCTTTCCTACAAAGGCAATGAGAATACCCCAGGTTATGGTACGTCCGTATCCCCACCTGTCAGCTATTATACCTCCCAGGATGGGCAGGAAATAGATACCGAAAAGAAATCCTCCGTAATAATCCCCTGCCGACCCTGCACTGAGCCCAAACCTGGCTTGAAGGTATAAAACAAATATTGCCAGCATGGTGTAGTAGCTGAATCTTTCCCCCATATTAGCAAAGAATGCTACAAATAGTCCTTTTGGATGGTCTTTAAGCATAATTCCAAGTTTTGTAGTTTATTTTTAGATTTAAAAATCGCTCAAATATAAAATTTTTTTAAGAGCATTCTATGTGTTTTATAAGATGTGTTATGTTGGATAATATTTTTAATGATGGTGTCTAAAAAAAACTTTTGAAACATATTCATTAAAATACTTTTGCATATCTGATCCGGAATATTAATTTTATTGACTTCTCAAGTCCGGTTCGAGATCAACTATTACTTTTGGATCAGACTATGATTTAGAGCGTTCGATCCTTTCATTTCTTATGATTAGCTATTAAATTTGCAGGAAAGACTCTAATCATGAAAATATTTAAAACAGAACAGGTTAAACAAATTGATGATTATACCATCAAAAATGAACCGATTGCTTCAATTGATCTTATGGAGCGGGCATCCTTGACCTTTGTTAAATGGTTCATGCGAAATTTTGATAATTCCAGGAAGATAATAGTGATCTCCGGTCCCGGGAATAACGGGGGAGACGGATTGGCAATAGCCAGATTGTTAAGCAGGCGTTTTTTTAAAGTAGAGGTTTATATATTAAAGCTGGGAAGTGGATTTTCAGAAGACCTTTCTGTTAATATTAAGAGGGCGGAGGAATCGGAAGCTGAAGTTCATGTAATTGAAAGTGATGAAGATTTTCCTGTCATTTCTAATGAAAACATAATAATCGATGCGATCTTTGGTTCCGGTTTATCGCGCAAAGCTGAAGGACTGCCTGCTGCTGCCATAAAGAGAATTAATTCTTCAGGTAGCGATGTGGTATCGGTCGACATCCCTTCCGGACTGTTTGGTGAGGATAATAGTGATAATGATCCGGAAGTGATTGTAAAAGCAAATTATACCATAAGCTTTCAGTTTCCTTTTCTTTCTTTTTTCTTTCCGGAAAATGAGAAATATTACGGCAGGTGGAGAGCTATTTCTATTGGACTACATCCCACCGCAATAGAAAAAATCAGTTCGGATTATGAGCTTGTTGACAGAGATTATGTGTCCGGGATGATTAAAGATCGCTCAAAGTATTCACATAAAGGAACTTTCGGTAATGCACTGCTGATTGCAGGGAGTGACGGAATGATGGGAGCTGCAGTACTGGGCATCAAAGCTTGTCTTAGAACAGGGGTGGGGCTGGCTACTGCCCATGTTCCCGAAAATACCTATAATATCATTCAGTCTGTTGTCCCTGAGGCGCTTATCAGTAGAGATCCCTCCGGTACTTTTTTTACACAAATTCCGGATCTTACACCATACAGTGCAGTTGGAATCGGTCCGGCTTTGGGGACGCAAGAAGAGTCAGTCAGGGAACTTGAAAAACTTTTAACAACAACAGAAGTCCCACTTATACTTGATGCAGATGCGCTGAATATTATCTCTGCTAATAAGGAATTAATGCAAAATATACCCGGCGGATCTATACTAACCCCTCACCCCAGAGAATTTGACCGTCTTTTTGGTGAATCGGAAAACATGTACCAAAGACATCAGAAACAACTTGAAGCCGCCCGCAAATACAGCTTACTGATAGTACTTAAGGGTGCTCATACGATGATAAGCGATCCGGAAGGGATGACCTGGATAAATCATAGTGGTAATCCCGGGATGGCTACAGGTGGAAGCGGTGATGTACTTACCGGAATGATACTATCACTTCTGGCGCAGGGATATACTCAGAAAGAGGCCGCTATTCTGGGAGTGTATCTTCACGGATTGGCTGGCGATCTTGCCCTGGAAGATCAGAGTCAGGAATCTCTTATTCCCGGAGATATAATTGATTATATCGGTAAAGCATTTAAACTTGTTGATCCGTATACTAAAAACTGAAAAAATCCTTTTTATATTTAGAAACAATAAATCAAGCAATGAAAAAATATATTCTCTTATCTTTTTTTAGCTTTTTTTTAGCTTCATGTGCAACAAATTCCGTGTTTCAGGTTAGTAAAGCAGGTAATGAGCCAGAGGAGTCTAAAGAAAGAGTTGTATACACCTTACCGCAAACATTGTTCCTTCTGAGCGTTGAGTTTGAAAAAGAAACTTATATACCCGGCCCTTTCAGGTTGTTTACGGAAAAGTATCTCGGTCTTGAGGATTATATAACCGAGAGCGGATTCAATTACAGGTTACTGAATGTTGATCTTGAAAGTTTTGAGGAGCCTGATCCGGATCATTTTTATTCTTTAAATCTCATAAAAGGAGATTTTAACTGGGATAAATTTCTAAAATTATCAGATTTTGGACTGATTTTCGATCCCTCTTCAGAATACTCAAGGAAATATGATCAGGAAAGAAAGATGGGCAGTCATGAGACCAGCTTTTTCACCGATCGTTCGGTAAAAAGAAATCTCAGGGTGGTAACCGATACTCTCTACAAGACCGTTATAAACGATAGCTCATACGTAAGGGTTCCGGTTCTCAGAAGTCACAGGGAAGCCAAAACACTGGAGCAAAAAGCTGAAGAAGCAGCTAATTTTATTATCAAGATAAGAAAACGCAGGTTTAAATTACTGGCCGGACAATATGATGTCTTTCCGGAAGGAAGGGCGCTTGAGATTTCGGTCAGTGAACTTGATAAACTTGAAAAAGAATACATGGAACTGTTCCTTGGAAAAAGGATCAAAGAGAAATATACAAAAAGTTTTATTGTAATTCCCGGATCCGGTATTGAATTACAGAAGCATACTTTTGCAGGATTTTCCTCACAACACGGACTTCTGAAACCGGATAATAATTCCGGCAGGCCTCTTGAACTTATTTTGGAACCCCAGGGAAAGTTAATGAACCTGCCGGCAATACAGTCAATTACTTCCGGCATACCGGGGAACAATACATTATTGTACAGAATTCCGGATATTGTTGAGATTAAAGTGAAACTGGTAGATGAGATCCTTTATGAAGGAAGAAAATCCGTTTACCAGCTTGGGAGGATTGTAAGCTATCCTATTGATGCTGAATAACCAAACTCCAACTAATCAGGATTATCGGTCTTCTCGTTTACATATTCATTTTCAGCTATATGTCGCAGCCATTTGTTAAATGGATCAATGCTTTTGTATCCTCTTTCCACTCCTAAATAAACCATGTTCTCATCAAGATATGCAATAGAGGGATAAGCAAGCCTTCCTTCCAGGAGTAAGAGAACCAACTCATGGTAAGCGGGCTTACCGTCAATATATTTAAAAGATCTGTTTTTATATTTGATTTCCCTTGTAATTGCTTTATTGAGCTTCACTGCATGAAAGTTTTTATTAATATAATCGATAGTTCCCTGATCGGAAAAGGTTTCGTTAAGCATTCTTTTACACCAGCCGCAATTGTCGGAATAAATATAGATCAGGAATTTCGCCGGTTCTTTTTCATTTAAGCTAACTGCAGTCTCAAATTCCAACCATTGAATGGCAGGATTTGGCTGTTGAGCTAATAATGGGTCGTGTAAAAACCATAGATGAAAGATCAGACCAAAAAAATAACCCGCAAAACGGAACTTTATCTTCATATAAGCATGATTATGGAAGTTTATCGGTCAAATATAAGGAAATGTTGGTAATTGATACCGATTACTGTCACCGATTACCAATTACCTTCTTCCACGGGTTGTCACCTTTGAGTGTTCGAAACCTTGATTTAGTGTTATTCAAAAG
>CAYRTD010000114.1:0-13457 GCA_964426915.1 uncultured Bacteroidaceae bacterium
ACTAATTATATGCAGGACAGCTCTTTTTCCATTTCAGTCTCTGGTATTCAGACATTTTATCCTTACATCCGATAATAATATTCAGACCGGCTCTTATGTTCATACTTCTGGCACTATAAGGCCATAAAAGACCCAGATCGGTTTCCCTAACATAATTTACCGGAATATGATCGGAAACCAGGTAAAGTTGAAGTGGCCCGGTTCCGAACACAAAACCGAAACCAAGACTTTTAAAACCCCTGTCCATGAAAGAATAGCTGACAGAAGCAGTGAAAAACTCTGAGGGTCTTACAATTGCTGTTAGACTAAGAGAAGGATATAACCGGCTGCTTAAGATTTCTCCCTCCAGAACCGCTCCAAGTCTTATCTTCTTTCGCCACTGATAATCAACACCTGCCATTAGCCGGAGCGGGATCAGAGCCACATAGGGGTTATCAGTAGATGAAAGGCTGAAACTTGAATATATACTGTCTTCCATTGCCTGCAGAAAATCAGTTTCATTTCCCGAGCTGAAATAATTGTTCAGATCGATTCCACGAAATTGAAATTCCTTATCCTGTGATATGGAATTTATATTTTTCCTCCAGTGTATAAAACCAAGATCAAGAATACTTGCAGAAAGAACTACTTTTTCCGAATAATCGTAAATGACGCCTGCATCCAATGCAGCACCATGATTCCACGAGAACAGAAATGCCGGCAGATCCGAAAGTGAATTAATATTACTCTGGATTCCACTGACATAACCATCATTCCCCACCTCGAAATCTACAGGTAAACTACCCCTGATCAGTAAATCTGAAAGACCTCTTAGTTCAATGGGAGAATCCGAAGTCAGCATCCTTATATTGGAACGTCTTGTCTGTAAATGGGCAGAACCCAACAGGTACTTCAGCCTTACTCCTGCTGATAATCCGGGGTATATCATAAGTCCAGCTCCAAACGCAAATTCACTAAAGTTATATACATGAAGACCGGTCCCGTTAATATTAATCTCACGTGGAAGGTCTTTAGAAATGTCCCAGTTTCCGTCACGGATATCAATAATATCCCGGTTAAAAGACAACCGGATATTGGAACGGTTATTTACATTAAAGGAAAAAAACCAGTCATTAACAGAAAATCCCAAACCCAAAAAATTCACTTTAGCTCCCACCCGGATATGGTTCCGATTCCCAAGAGCATCAGATAAACCGTCCATATCGAGACGAATTGTATCTCCCGTTATACCTCTTCCTCCATTAAAAGCCTGACGATGAGAAAATCCGGAATTCCTGTAATATGCCTGTAGCTGAGAGATCAGAGGCAATTCAATATAATTCCTGCAGGTGTATGTAACAGCAGGATTCAGTGAGATGGTTTGAGGAATTTCATGCAGGAGGAATTGAGTCTTATCCTGAGCCGTTATTGGTCTCAGAAATATCAGGAATAACCAAAAAACCCATGACCCTTTTTTAAAGGTAATGAGAGTTGCAAGGGCATTACATTTCCTATGGTATTCAGAAGTCCTCAATGCTTGTACTAATGTCGAAAACAATCCCCATATTAAGGAATAAATTCTGGTTATCGAAAATTTTCACATTTTCATGAGATTCCGGAGTGCTCAGCAGGGCCTCACCAATAATATATCGGGTAGCCCTGATGTCTTCCAGCTTATCCCCTTGCAGATAACCTTCCACCTGCCCTGAGACAAAATCCGGATTTTCGGTAAAGTCCTCAGTAGGATCAGCCGCCTGCACGCGCACAAAAGAATCGAAAAGAGTATCCCTCACTACCATTTCATGATCTGCCAGGTACAACTGAAGGTCAATTTCAGCAGGAAAGGAATTTTCATAATAAAGTTTAAAGATTACCTGATTAACAATATCATCCACAGGAAAATCAAGTTCGGAAAAATTCATAGACAGGGTATCTTTTACCTTAAGAAGTTTAGCCCTGCCATGAAATGGAAGTTTTAGCTCTACCCGGGTGGAAAATTTACTATCGGAGTGTACTACATTCTCTTTATTCACACCCTCCGGATTACTGAGAAATTCAACCTGAAAATTGATGCTTTGGGGAGTTGAGGTGGTAATGTCCCTCAAATTCGAATTATCAGAACGGATCAAAAGACTGTCTTCTGCTCCCTCAGAAATATTTTCAGGCTCAGGATAGGAAGGATGAAAATATTTGGGAGGTACAGGTATCCCGGGGCCCCGGACAAGTATAGTACCGTCCTCTTTCGTTAGAGCAGATATTTCCGGCAGGCCAAGTGCTATAGGAATACTGAAGGAGTTAAAGGTTTTAAAGCTGAGCTCCGGATCAAGGAAATAAAAATCACCTCCGGCAAAGTTGTCATTTATGTCGGTAGAGAAACTGGTCCGTCCGAAATCAATCCTCTCACTACCCAGGTATCCGTATATTTTTTCCCATTGATCTATGTTAATATCGAAATGAAAACCGACCAAAGGTTTCGTAGCATAAAGAATACTATTCTGCTGTGGGTAGGAAACGGAAATATTCACTTCAATCAGATTGTTTCTGTTTTCAGTATGACTTAAGCCAAGACTGTACCCATCAATATTTTCAATGATCCTTTCATCGCCCTGGTTAATTTGTATCCGGAAACTTTCTCCTTTGAGTTTCAGTTCCGGGATTTCGATGACAATTTCACCCCTGGCATCCGGCAATTCAATTGAGGAAATGCTTAGCATGCCAGATGACAGAATTATACGGTCAAGCTCAGCCCGGCTGCCCGTATTGGTAAGGAAAAGTGGTGCACTGAAGGAAGTCTCTGATTCGTATGAAGCTATGGACAGGTCAACGTCACTCCCTGTATAATTAGGGGAAGAAAACTCTTCAGAGATCGGATTAAACTGGAAAAGTGAGCTGGCAGACTCTGAAATAATTTCCCCGAAATAGTTCAAACTGATAATTCTGTCCGGATTTAATGCAATTACAGCATTATCTGAAGTCTGAAGATTTTCATCGAGACGGAAATCGAAATATCCCAGGGGAGTTGCCAATGCAGGATTAAGATCCAGAGAAGTATCCAGTTTGCTGAGAGTAAATTCCTCTTTGACACAACCTGAAAAAAACATGTTTCCGAGTAGCCAGACAGCAAAGAAAAATGTTGTATTTCTCACGATATATTTCATAATGTCCTCCTGCTTACAACATATTTTGTATTAAATATTTGTTCCTTAAAATCCGGATTTCCAATAATTAAACATCTTATTTTAGAATAGGTGACTTTTTCACACTCAACTAAAAAGAAAACGTAAATTTTATACCAATAGTTCATCAGTAATGTTATTCATCAGGAATTATTTACTAATCATATCTTTCTGCCGGATTAAGTCAAAAAGACAAAAAATATTATTTATTTTGAAAAAATAATGACTTGTCAGATAAAGGATATTGTTTATTACGGGCCGATGAGGACAAATAGCCATAATGGATAAAAAAAGACTAAATAAGTCTGAGTTATTCCGCATCACCCTATTCCTGCTGGTGATTGTTGTGGCATACTGGAATATTCTTCCGAAACCTTTGTTTCATGATCCCTCATCTACAGTGGTATTCGACAGGGACGGAGAACTTCTGGGAGCCCGGATCTCGGAAGACGGCCAGTGGCGTTTTCCCGAATCCGACAGTGTAGCCTATAAATTCAGAGAATGCCTGATAAATTTCGAAGACAAGTATTTTTTCCGGCATCCGGGAATAAATCCATTCTCCCTGGGAAGAGCATTACTTCAGAATATCCGTGAAGGAGAAGTTGTAAGTGGTGGAAGTACTATTAGCATGCAGGTTATAAGACTGTCAAGAAAAGAAAAACCACGGACAATTAAAGAAAAAATTATTGAGATATTACTTGCTCTCAGGTTGGAACTGGGCATGACAAAAGATGAAATTCTAAATCTCTACGCCAGCAATGCTCCCTTTGGAGGAAATGTAGTTGGGCTGGAAACTGCGGCCTGGAGATATTTTGGCACACATTCTTATAATCTTTCATGGGCTGAGTCGGCCCTTCTCGCTGTACTCCCAAATGCCCCTTCACTCATGCATCCAGGTAAAAATCGCAAATCCCTTCTGGCGAAAAGGAATCGCCTTCTCCTCAGACTCAGAAAAAAACATATTCTTACAGACATAGATTATCAGCTCGCTCTTAGCGAAGAGCTACCTGCCGCACCCCATGATCTTCCTGTTTGCGCTTATCATCTCACTGAAAGGTTAAATATAGAAATGCCCGGTAAACGGATATTTTCCACTATCGATAAAGAATTACAAGAAAAAGTCAATCAGCTTGTTCTGCGTTCTAAAAACAAATTATACGGGATGGGGATCAGGAATGCAGCTTGTCTGGTTACGGATATAAATAAAGGCGAAGTACTGGCATACATTGGAAATATAAGAAATAATGTCCATCCGGAATATGGAGGAGACGTTGATATAATCCCATCGGCCAGAAGCTCCGGAAGTATTTTTAAGCCACTTTTATACGCCATGATGCAGTACAGGGGAGAAATCCTCCCCCACACTCTTATAGCGGACATTCCTACCCGTTTTGGGAATTACAGTCCGAAGAACTACCGAAGAGGTTATGACGGTATTGTCACAGCGTCTGAGGCTCTGGCCCGTTCCCTGAATGTCCCTGCAGTCAGAATGCTTCACCAATACGGTAATGAACGTTTCCTTCATGATCTCAGAAGAATGGGATTGGGCACACTGAACCGGCCAGGCGACCATTATGGTTTAAGTTTAATACTGGGAGGAGCCGAATGCAGCCTTGAAGATCTTTCTTCCGTATATTCATCCATGGCAAGGGTACTGAGACATTACAATGAAAGTAATGGGAGATATTTTCGTCGGGACTGGAAGAAAATCCGATTCATTAAATCCGCAGTAGATAAAACCAAAACCGGAAATACCGCCGGCATGATCCCGGGTGAGGAACAGGGATTACTCGGTGCAGGAGCTATCTGGACGACCTTTGAGGCACTCAGGGAAGTAAATCGCCCTGTATCCCAGAATGGCTGGAAAATATTTTCGTCTTCAAGAAAAGTAGCCTGGAAAACGGGCACTAGCTTTGGTTTTCGCGACGGCTGGGCAATTGGCACCACTCCCAATCATGTTGTGGCCATCTGGACAGGCAATGCTGATGGTGAAGGACGTCCCGGTCTTTCAGGATTGAACACCGCAGCTCCTCTTCTTTTTGAGGTATTAAACCTACTTCCTGCTTCGGGATGGTTTGAAGTACCCTATGATGACCTGAAGTGGGTACAAACCTGTAAAATTTCGGGACACAAAGCCGGCAGGTATTGCACCGAAACGGATAGCATCCTGGTTAGTCCGGCCGGAAACAAAACGGATATTTGCCCCTATCATCGCCTTATCCATCTCGACAAAGAAAAAAAACAACGGGTAAACAGCAGCTGTTATCCGGTTGCATCTATTAACCACACCCCCTGGTTTGTCCTGCCTCCTGCACAGGAATGGTTTTACAGGCAAAAAGAACCATCCTACCTCAGTCTACCCCCCATGGCAAAGAACTGCAGCGATGATGACGATATTCCGCAGATTCAGATCATTTACCCCTACCAGGGCTCTGTTATTTATGTTCCTTATGAGTTGAATGGGGAAAAAGGAAGAGTGGTTTTTGAAGCGGCCCACAGAGAGCCTGAATCTATGATATTCTGGAGCATTGACAATGAATTTATCACCTCAACTTCTGATTTTCACCAGATCTCCGTATTACCGGCAGAAGGAATACACACACTCACTCTAGTGGATGAGAAGGGTAACAGGAGCAGGGTAAATTTTGAAGTTGTTGAAAAATGAAGGTTTTGAAGACATATTACCTGAGATAATTGATGAGCTTTGGTAAATTCTTTTGCATCTGGTTTTATTTATCTTTATTTTCGTCAGGTTGCTTGAAAATTAACCTTAAATATATCATGATGACATCAATCAAATCAGGAATAAAAACCAATTATCTCTACTTGGGATTTGTTTTAATCGCCACCTTTTCTCTTTTCTCTTCCTGTTCAACCCCAGAGGAAGCTTACCTTGATACCAGTTTGTCTTTTGAGGAGCGTACTGCCGACCTTGTCTCGAAAATGACACTTGAAGAAAAAATAGCACAAATGAATTATGAGGCACCTGCTATTGAAAGGCTGGGCATTCCTGAATATAACTGGTGGAACGAATGTTTGCATGGAGTTGGCAGGGCAGGTCTGGCCACAGTGTTTCCTCAGGCCATTGGTATGGCTGCTATGTGGGATAGTGAGAAAATGTTTCAGATTGCTACGGTAGTATCGGATGAAGCCCGGGCCAAACATCATGATTTTGCTTCAAAGGGGCAGAGGAATATTTACCAGGGGCTGACTTTCTGGACACCGAATATTAATATTTTTCGCGATCCGCGTTGGGGAAGGGGCATGGAAACCTATGGAGAGGATCCCTGGTTAACCGGTGAATTAGCTATTCAGTACATCAAAGGCCTCCAGGGTGATGATCCGCGTTACCTGAAGCTTGTCGCTACTTCCAAACATTTTGTGGTACATAGTGGTCCTGAGCCGGACCGGCATCGTTTTAATGCAATTCCTTCGGACAGAGATTTTATTGAAACCTATACCCCGCATTTTAAGCGCACTGTCCAGGAGTCTGGTGTTTATTCGGTTATGTGTGCATATAACCGCCTATACGGTGAACCTTGTTGCGGAAGCCAGTTTGTTGAAAATTTATTGCGTGAAGAGTGGGGATTTGAAGGGTATATTGTATCCGACTGCTGGGCTATTCGTGATTTTTACCGTGAAGGTGACCATGAAATAGTTAACAATGTTGAAGAGGCCGCGGCAATGGCTGTCAGGGCGGGTACTGATCTGAATTGCGGTAATTCTTATCCCGCTTTGATTGAGGCATACAACCAGGGCCTTGTTACCGAAGAGGAAATAGATATTTGTGTTAGCAGATTAATGTTGGCACGCATGAAACTTGGTATGTTTGATCCTCCTTCGATGGTTGACCATACCAGTATTCCCATTTCGGTTGTAGACAGTGAAAAACATCAGGAAATGGCCCTGGAAGCTGCCAGAAAATCCATGGTGTTACTCAAAAATGAAAATAATATCCTGCCTCTTGATAAAAACGTCAAAAGGGTTGCAGTAATCGGACCCAATGCCGACAATATTGATGCTTTACTGGCTAATTATAATGGATTTCCTTCCAGCCCTGTGACTCCCTACAATGGGATCAAAGAGAAACTAACCGGTTCGGTTGTTGAGTATGTTCCCGGTAGCCGCCTGGCAGAAGAGTTTCCTTTAATGGGTCCTGTTTCACCAGAAAATCTTTTTTCGGATAGTTCTCTATCTCAGAAAGGATTGAAAGCCTCTTACTATAACAATTTAGATTATGAGGGAGACCCTGTTTATGAAGGGATTGATGAAGAGGTGGATTTTGTATGGTGGGACGATGAACCAAAACCAGGGGTTTCCAATGAGGAATTTTCAGTAATATGGGATGGTTATCTTGTACCGGAAATCTCGGGTCAATACAGCTTTGGTGGTGATGGATTCCCGGCTTTCGAAATTGAATTGGAAGGCGAAACTATTCACCAATTCTCCAATGTTCATCATCCGGATATGCGTTATTCCAAACTATGGCTTGAATCCGGAAAACCTTATAAGATCAGGATCAAATACGAACAAAGAAACTCAACTCATCCAATGATGAAGTTGGTTTGGGAAGTTCCCGGCAGGGACCTGAAACAGGAAGCATTGGATTTAGCAGCAGGATCTGACCTGGTTATAATGGCCATGGGTCTTAGTCCCCGACTCGAAGGTGAGGAGATGAAGGTCTCTGTCCCCGGCTTCGCAGGTGGCGATCGCACCAAACTCTCATTGCCGTCTGTACAAACCGAACTGATTAAAGCAGTAATGGAACTGAAAAAACCAACTGTTCTGGTTTTGCTTAACGGAAGTGCGGTTTCATTTGAGTGGGAGGCCGAGAATGTTCCGGCTATTCTTGAGGCCTGGTATCCCGGACAGGCAGGCGGCACAGCCATTGCAGATGTGCTTTTTGGAGATTACAATCCGGCGGGCAGACTTCCTGTCACCTTTTACAGATCTGTTGAACAATTACCACCATTTGATGATTATGGGATGGAGGGGCGCACCTATAAATTTTTCAAAGGAGAGCCGCTTTATGAATTTGGTTTTGGCCTGAGCTATACCACTTTTCAATATAATAACATGACTGTACCTGATGAATTAAAGGCAGGTGAAATGCTGAATGTTACCGTTGATGTTACCAATACCGGTGAAATCAACGGAGAGGAAGTTGTACAGCTCTATTTATCATTTCCTGAAAACAAAGATGCCCCTGTCCGTACTCTTCAGGGATTCCAGAGGGTTCACTTAAATGCAGGAGAAACAAAGAGTATTAGCTTCGTGCTTTCACCGGAACAAATGGCATTATATCATCCTGAACATGAACTTGTCGTTACAGAAGGACCTGTTGTAGTATCGGTAGGCGGCAAACAACCGGATGATGATTCTCTGAAATCCGGCCTCGTCGTTCAAAAGCAGGTAAATATTTCAGAAGATCATATTCTGTGATTAAATACAGATAGATTAATCAAAAATGAAAAATTATTCAACCCTTGTTCTTAGTGGGGTCTTAGCAGGAATTGCTTTTACTTCGTGTGGTATTGTTAAAGAGACTAAAGAGGAGATTCCCGAACGGCCCAATATACTCATTTTTTATGCTGATGATGTTGGTTATGGCGATATAGGGGTTTATGGAGCTATTGGTGTTGAAACTCCAAATATTGATAGTCTGGCAAGAAAAGGAACAATGTTTACTGATGCCCATAGTGCAGCCGCTACCTGTTCTCCATCGAGGTATGCTTTACTGACAGGCAACTATCCATTCAGAATGAATGTTGGTATTTTACCAGGAGATGCTCCTCTGTTGATCCGTCCGGGCACACCAACGATAGCTTCTGCTCTTCAAAATGAAGGCTACCGTACTGCTGCTATAGGGAAATGGCATCTGGGAGTAGGGGATGGCGAGGTAGACTGGAACGAAAAAGTAAAACCAGGTCCTTTGGAGATCGGATTTGATTACAGTTTTATTATTCCGGCTACAAATGACAGGGTTCCCACTGTCTATCTGGAAAATCATGAAGTAGTGGGACTTAATCCGGAAAACCCACTTTATATTAGCTTTACGGATGACCCAACCACGGAGCCAAATCCATTTGAAAATCCAACAGGGATGTCTCATCCCTGGTTACTCAGGCAACCGGCAGATATTCAGCATAGTGGTGTTATCGTAAATGGCATCAGTCGTATCGGTTTTATGGGAGGAGGGGAAGAAGCTTGGTGGCGTGATGAAGATTTTCCGGAGATACTTACCGCAAAAGCAATTGATTTTATTGATCAACCGGATGATGATCCCTTTTTCCTTTTCTTCGCTTTTAATGAGATCCATGTACCCCGGGTACCTCATGATCGTTTTGTCGGATCAAGTACGATGGGGCCGCGAGGTGACGCAATAGTCCAGATGGACTGGATGGTTGGAAGAATAATGGAGGTTCTTGAAGAAAAAGGATTGACAAATAATACACTTGTCCTGTTTACCAGTGATAACGGACCGGTATTAAACGATGGTTATGAAGACCAATCTGTAGAACTTCTTGGAGATCACTCCCCCGCCGGGCCCTTCAGGGGAGGGAAATACAGCATATATGAAGGGGGTAACAGAATGCCCACTATTAGTTATTGGCCAGGGATTATTCCCGGGGGAGAAATAAATGATGCACTCTGGAGCCAGGTCGATTTGTTTGCATCTTTTGGAGAGCTGGTTGGCTATCATGTAGCAAATGAACAAGTCAGAGACAGTGAGAATATGTTGGATGTGATATTAGGCAGATCTGAGGAGGGAAGAGACATTATGCCGGAGCAGGCCTTTGCACATGCTTTGCGAAAGGGAAATTGGAAATATATTGCTCCCACTGAAGAAGAACACAGTTGGATAGAAGAGGAAAAGAATATTGAAGGTGGCATTTCATCAGAGCCACAATTGTATAATCTTCTTAATGATATGGGAG
Organism: uncultured Bacteroidaceae bacterium; assembly: GCA_964426915.1. Lineage (GTDB taxonomy): Bacteria > Bacteroidota > Bacteroidia > Bacteroidales > CAYRTD01. The sequence continues at coordinate 10,094 of CAYRTD010000114.1, forward strand.
AACAGCAAAACCTGGCAGGTGAATATCCCGATTTGGTTTTAGAAATGGACTCCCTGTTAATGGATATCCTGAGTTTTTAGTTGCCCCCCAATTATTTCCGGATTAGTTGACCCTATTTTTTGTCTGTATTCCTGATTTTTTTATTAGAATCATTTTAAATAATGCTCAATTATTTGAAACATCGAAGGGATTTCATTCCTTTATGGGTCCAACTATCCATCCAGTGTAGATATTTACATCCTTTTGTGCCAACTATTTGAGATCTGTATAAACGGCAATAAAATGCTGTTAAAGCAGATAAGAATAAAACATTTAAAAAGGAAAGTTATTTCATAAGAAAATAAAGTGTGAAGAAAATCTTAGGTTTTTTCAGAAAAAAAGGCGTCTTGCTGGTACTGGCAGGATTCCTGGGTGCAGTATTAATTATTTTTTCCGGAAATAAGGCTTTTAAAGCTACAAGTACTGATGAATTTTGCAATTCCTGTCATGTTCATCCGCATGCGACAAATACCTGGAAAATGTCTACCCATTACGATAATAAGAGAGGGATTATTGTTCATTGTGTGGATTGCCATCTACCTCCTGAAGGGATGTATAAATTTACCGAGAAGGTCAGGACCGGTATTCGTGATGTGTATGGCACCCTTTTCAAGGACATAGAAGATTTGAACTGGGAGCAGATGTCTACTCTTGAAGCCGCGGTTCATCATACTTATGAAGAATCGTGTATAGCCTGCCACGAAAATTTTTTCCCAATCGGACTAAGCACAGAAGGAGAAGATGCCCACCTTTATTATAATGACAACAGAGAAGAATTGCATTGTATCAATTGCCATCTGGCAGTCGGACATTATTCAGAAACCAATATTCACGCGAAAAATGTGGATTTTGGAAAAGAAAAAGAAGGTCCTGACACAATTTATGAATCTGCCGCCCTGATTACATCCTTTGAAAATTTTACCGAAACAATCCCAGGAACAGGCATTGATTTTAAGATGATCGCTGTTCCTGCCGGCAGCTTTGAGATGGGCAGCCCGGAAAATCAACCCTTCAGAGACAGTGATGAAGGACCCAGGGTGGAAGTGAATATCTCAGAATTCTTCATGAGTGAAATAGAGGTCAGCTGGGATCAGTACCTGACCTTCTTTAGTGAAACAAGCAGTCAGGGAAGAATGTCAGAAAGCGAAATGCAGGATATTGAAGTTGATGGCATAACCGGTCCCACCCCCCCATGGGGAAATCCAGACCAGGGCTGGGGAACAGGAAAACTACCTGCCATTACCATGTCGCACTATGCTGCAACCGTTTTCTGTGACTGGTTAAGTCTGAAAACAGGAAAAAAATACAGATTACCTACAGAAGCAGAGTGGGAATATGCTGCCAGGGCAGGAACCGAGGGCCCGTATTTTTTCGAAGGTTCACCTAAGGATTATACTACCCTTACTTTCTGGAATAAAACTTTTGGCCCGGACACATCGGTAATCAATACTTATGCTATCTATAAGGAAAACAGCAGGGGTCGCACCTATCCTCCCGAAGTAGTAGCCCCGAATCCTTTTGGCATCAGGCATCTTCTGGGGAATGTGGCAGAATTTTGCAGTGATTTTTATTCTCCCGATATTTATAAAAAATACGAGAACGGGGTAACCGATCCCAAAGGACCTGAAACCGGTAAGGAATACGTTATCAGGGGAGGCTCATTTAATGCAGATGCTGCTGATCTCAGGGTGGCTAACCGGCAACAAACAAAAACGGAGGCCTGGCTGAAGACGGATCCGCAGATGCCAAAAAGCATATGGTGGTATTCAGACGTAGCCCATGTAGGGTTCAGGGTAGTTTGCGAATATGATGAATAAATGAATTACAATTAAATAATAAATCCTCTTTTTATCATGACAAAACAAAATAAATCTATCAGCAGAAGAAAATTTTTTGGCGATGCTGCAGCAATAGGTGCTGTAGGAGCCATTGGCATGGGCTACCTTGTAAGTTCATGCGGGCGACAGATCGGAAATGAAACCGCCCCGGGAACACCTCCTCTTCTTGAAAAGGCACCAGACGGAAAGCCCCTAAAGGCCGGTCTTATTGGCTGTGGCGGCCGGGGAACCGGTGCAGCACTGAATTTCATCTCTGCAGGCGACGGCCTGAGTGTAGTTACACTGGCCGATATGTTCGAAGACAAAATGGCAGGGTGCCGGAAAAAACTGAAAGAACGCGCAGGTGTAGAGATAGCCGATGAGAAGTGCTACCTGGGATTTGATGCCTATCAGAAAGTCATGGAGGAAGATATTGATGTCATTATCCTTGCTACCCCTCCGTACTTCCGGCCTGAGCATTTCAAAGCTGCTGTTGAAGCCCGTAAACACGTGTTTATGGAAAAACCGCTGGCAGTGGATCCTGTGGGAATCCGTTCCATTATTGCATCAGCCAAAAAAGCGGAAACGATAGGCCTTACAGTAATAACTGGTACTCAGAGAAGACATCAGAGGGATTATATAGACACCTATACAAAAGTTTATAACGGGGCTATCGGAGATGTGGTTGCCGGAAATGTTTACTGGAATGCATCCAAATTATGGCATCGTGAACGTAAATCCGAATGGACGGATATGGAATTCATGCTCCGCGACTGGGTAAACTGGTCATGGCTTTCCGGAGATCATATTGTAGAACAGCATGTGCATAATATCGATGTAGCCGCATGGTTTAGCGGAAAATATCCGGTAAGTGCAGTTGCATTTGGTTCACGCCATAGGAGAGTAACCGGAGATCAGTATGATAACTTCAGTACGGATTTTGTTTATGACAACGATATGCATATTCACAGCATGTGCCGTCAGATAAACGACTGTGCCAATAATGTAGGTGAATATATCCGGGGAACGGAAGGATACACCAATTGCAGGAATACTATTTATAATCCCGACGGCACTGTCCTCTGGAGTTATGAATACCCCACGGATGAGAATGGCGAGCAAATGAAAAATGTGAAGATCAGTCCCTATGATCAGGAACATATTGATATGGTAACTGCCATAAGAAATGACAATCCGGTAAATGAAGCTGAAGCTACGGCTAAATCCACTCTGGCAGGTATTATGGGAAGGATCTCCGCCTACACCGGTAAAGAAGTTACCTGGGATGAAATGATGGCTTCCGAACTCAGCCTTGGACCTGATGAATTGAAATTGGGTAAATATGATATGAGTCAGTTTGTGGTGCCTGTGCCAGGCAGCGCACCAGCATAGATGGTGTCTGTCCATAATGTTCGATTTAGTCATTCAGTAATAAATTAGGATGAATTGACGGAGAGAGAGGTTTCTCCATCGGGTATTTTGCCAGGGCAAAATACCCTCCGTCGAAA
>CAYRTD010000115.1:0-13355 GCA_964426915.1 uncultured Bacteroidaceae bacterium
GCAAAAATTTTAAATCCTCGAATACATTAGTATACTGCGGTTTAAAATTTTTGCGGGCCTCACTCTTTATCTCACACAGGGCTGCACCCTGTGCTGGTGATGGCGCCCCGCTTGGGGCTCGTCTTTGTCCTGAAAAACCTATGTTTTCCATCGTTCGTTCCGGGATCGCGATATTTTAATGAATATCTTTGCCGGTTATGCATGGATGACATCCGTTTAAGCCAGGAAACAGGAATTAACGGATTCTTTATGAATCTTGTAGATTTCTTAAGTTGACGCGTATGCCTATCGGGGTTGGGAAGTAAGGAAAACATGACTGAAAATAAGCCAATATGCAGATTATTTTGTATCTTTTGACAATTAATGCAAATAACCTTAATGGTTATTAAACAAGATAATAATATGGAATTAAAAGAAGCAATCGAAAAAAGAACCAGTATCAGGAGTTTCAGTGAGGAGAAAATTCCCATTCAGGATCTGAAGGAGATGGTAAGGCGGGCAGGACTGGCTCCAAGTGTTAATAATTATCAGCCCTGGGATTTTATTCTTATTACCAATAAGGAGATCATGGAGCAACTTGCCACCCTGATATCCGATAAGTATGATGAATTTCCCTTTAATAAATCTGATATAACCGCCAACATAAAAAAGCAAGTAGAATGGTATTCAACATTTTTCACCGGGGCTCCAGCTCTTTTCGCGGTAATCCTTAAAGAATACAAATCGGTTATGGAAAGGGGAACCAGCATAAGTCACGATGCAATTAATAAGATGCGGAATTATCCTGATATCCAAAGTACCGGCGCCTGTATTCAAAATTTATTGCTATCCGCAGTCGATATGGGCTATGGGGGGTGTTGGTTAAGCGGACCGATGATAGCCAAGCAAGAAATTGAAGTGATCCTGAAAGTTAAAGCTCCTTCACAGTTGCTCAGCTTTGTGGCAGTTGGCAAACCCTCAAAGGATTTTGTACCGAAGCCAAAAGAGAATCTTGCGAAAAGTATGAGAATAATGGAATAATTTTATGGTTTCATGGAGTAGCCATGAACACTTTTTTTGAATTTCTGTTTAGTCAAGAACCAATTAACTATCAATATTATGAAAATCAAAAATTTGCTCGCTTTAGTGTTTGTTTCTTTTTTCTCTTTAGCGCTTGCAGCACAGGACTGCCGGATGTACTTTCCACAAAAAACGGGTGCGGTCAGAGAAATGACCAATTACGATAAAAAAGATAAAATGACCGGCAGGATGGTCCAGGAAATTGTGGATAAAGATGTCTCGAACGGAGATATCAGCCTTACTGTGGAGACCCTGATTTTTGATGAAGATAATGAAGAATTAAACCGGAGCACCATCACAATTGGATGTTCAGGTGGGGTATTTAAAATTGATATGAAAAACTATCTGGGAGAGATGCTTGAGGCCTATGAGTCGATGGAAATTGAGATGCAGGGAGATAACCTTCTTATCCCGGGAAAATTATCTGTTGGCGATGAACTTCCGGATGGCAATATAAACATCCAGGTAAGAAGCAGTGGTATCACCATGGTAAATATGGATGTAACAATCGAAAACAGAAAAGTTGAGGCAAAAGAAGAAGTTACCACTGAGGCCGGTACTTTCGATTGTTATAAGATATCTTACGATACCGTATCAAAAACAAAGATGATCACTGTTTCCACCAGTGGTATTGAATGGATGGCTCCCGATGTTGGTGCTGTTAAGTCGGAAAGTTATAATAAAAAAGGAAAGCTTACGGGATATTCCCTGCTTACCAGACTTGAGAAATAGGCAAATATAAGAATCATAGCGGGCTGTTATGGGGTTCTTTTCTAAGGGTGTAAAAACTTCCTTTTTCATTGGTATGAACATCCACCAGATCGAAGGAAGCAAGTTTCCCAAGGATTTCAATTGCCACTCTCCTTTTGATTTCCGCCTTATTGATGAGTTCCTTTAGTGTAATGGTTTCGTGAAGATTCAGGTAGTCCAGGACAAACTGTTCATTTTTCGTATACTTCAGGAGAATTCCTGACTGGCGGTTTTTATTCTTCCAGGCTTTAAGCTGAACAATATCGGCAAGAAAGTTCTCATCACGGAAACGTATGAATGCCATCCATTTTCCATTTTCCGTAAGGCATAAATAAGGTTTTTGGTTTCCTGCTTCAATATCTGCTTCCAGTACGGTTTTCCCTTCGATATTCCATTTATTGTAGCGGACTTTTATTTCCGGCTTGCAATACAGCGTGGCGGCAGAATCGATCATATAATATTCTTCTTCCGATCTTACACCGGCTATTCTTCCGTTATCTTTTACACCGATAAGTAATTTTCCCCCGTCGGTATTGGAAAATGCAACCAGGGTGCGGGCAATTTTTTTTGCATCGCTGATTTCAAATTTGAAATCGAGTTTCTGATGTTCACCTTCATCAATCAGCTTTTGAATGTACCTGCTCATTTTCCTGCTCCTTTGCTTCAAAAATAAATAAACTGTCTATAGTATAAAAATTACTATTTTTGAACTAAACACTATTATAACCGCTATGTTTGTCAGATTCTGCATAATACGGTTCTTTTCCGGACTTAAACTTTATTTTCAAACGCAAAAAACTTTCCTCCTGAGATATAAGGCCATAAATTTGGCACATTCTTCCACATGTTAAAAAGGCTTTAAGGTTATTTTTACAACTGGTTGTATATGATAAGAAAACTACTTAGAGTCTGTCCATAATGTCCGATATCTGCGTTGCTGCAAAAATTTTAAATCCTCGAATACATTAGTATACTGCGGTTTAAAATTTTTGCGCGCCTTGATCTCGAACATTAGCTTCTTGAGCTAACCGCCATGTGGCGGTTTCGGTTGTGATCCAGACACTCGACTTTATTGACGGACACTACTTAAAGATCACAGAAACGGATCGGAATTATTGCTTGATTTACCAGGCTGGAAGCTTTTGTTTGGATGGGAAGAAGATGGCATGGTTACCAGACCCAAAGCCAATGTGGATACAAAAGAGAAGAAACTTAATATCGAATGCCAAGACCTGAAGGAATTGAATGGAATATAATGCCGATCCGTTCGGGAAAATCGAGAATATTCGTGAACTGGATGTTTATCCAGGAAAAAAAAATTAATGAGCCAAATTCGAAAAGTGAAAATATTAACAATTTCTTTTAAGACCCTCTCAGTTAGGCGGAGGAGTCATAATACTTTAATAAATATAATATTAGTTATTATTATTTTAATCATTAATTCAAATTGCCATGCTCAAAATGATAATTATGAGAGTAATTTTCAGTCCCGGGCAAATGTTATTCTTTCCTATGCAGCCGATAAATATCAGTTACCGGCGCCCAATTATTCAGATCCCGAAAAGGTATACTGGCCGGTTGTAATCGCCAGGCTTCATAATTATGGTGTTGACGATGCTACAATACGTTCCGTGTATCAGGAACATCCTGTTTCCGGGGAAAATGGCCTTATTACGGATTATGCCGTTCCGGGGAATCTCTGTGGGTTAATACTCGAAGTCACCGATAGAAATGATTTTGCTGATTTTCAGGATTATATTTATTCTTATCTTCGTAGCGGGGCAGACCTGAAAGCAGATCCTAACCGGAAAACACTGAGTTATACCGCTTTTAAGGGCTTTGAAATAAAAGCACAATTCATGAATGAGGGTAGCTTTAGCGAACCGGTCTATGATTGGGGCTACGGTCCGTTAATCCCTTCACATATACATCAGTCGCCTCCCTTTGTTCAGCCGCTCTGGCCGGAAGGAAAAGGATTTGGGAGGGTTCCTTCTGTATGGGTGAACGGAAAGAGGAAATATGCTGAAATGCAACCTGCGGTTTATGCCGGACCTGATATAATTATAAGTAAAGGACAGATACTAATTGACTGAAAATGAAACAAGCCATAGCAATCTTATTCGTACTGCTGTTTTTGCAGGCATGCAAAAACAACCCTACCGCCATTGATCGGATCGTTCTGGATAATGAAAGTTTTTCAATTGCCGTGGATCCTTTTGGGGGAGCAGTTTCAGAGATGTTCCTGAAAGAGGACAGTCTGAATTTTCTGAGCTGGAAACTTTCACAGGATCAAATGCCCGCGAACAATAGTGAAGGCGCTGCCTTTAAGGGGCATTTCCTTTGTTATGGCAGGTGGGGTGCTCCAACGGAAGGGGAAATAGAAGCCGGAATACCACACAACGGCCATCATAATAATCTCTTATGGGAATGGAATGTTTCCGGTGGCGGGAAGAAACTGTCCATGGAAGTTCGTTCGGAGAAGGAAAAGTTTCTTATATCACGGAGCATTCAACTAGATGAACATCAGCCATTATTTCATTTTACAGAGCGTTTTATCCATACTGCCGCCATTGGTCGTTTGTGTAATATTGTTCAACATATAACCCTTGGACCACCTTTTCTGAATCCTGAAAGCCGGTTTTTTTCCAACTGTAGCCGGGGTTTTCTTCAGGTGAATTCCTATCCTGATCCTTCGGAGTCGGAATATCTCTGGCCTGAGGCAAAAGACCCGGAAGGTAATTCCTTTGATCTGACCCATTTTCAAACAGACCGGAATTTTGTAAGTACCCACATTTTTGATGAGCCCAAAGGATGGGTAATTGCAATAGATCCTCTTAGCGCCTCTTATTTGGGTTATATCTGGGATTCTGAACACTATCCCTGGATTAATTTCTGGAACCACAATCAGGATAATTCTCCGGCAGCCTTTGGAATGGAATTTGGGACCACCGGAGTAGGGAGGCCATACCCGGAATTGGTTGCTGCTGATGCAAGCTTTCATCAGCGTCGGTCATTTTTCTTTTTGGATGCCGGTGAAGAGGTGAAAAAAGAATTTACCGGTTTTTCCGGAAAGCTAAAGAGTGGATATACAGAAGTTGAAAGTATCAAAATAGATTCATTTATAACAATTATTTTTAAAAATGAATCTTTAAATGAAAGATATTCAGATAAATATGATATAAGATCACTTATTGGGAACTAGTCCTTAATTTTTTTTTTAAATTTATGGACTGTTTTCAGGATTTTTAACTCTTTTTCAGCAAAAATATCAAGAAAGGATTAATATAATCGTTATATATCATATAATAATTTTAGAATTACTCAACTTAATAAAAAATCATAATTTATGGAGAACAACAAAAAAGAGGAAAAAAAATCGGGCGTAAGCAGGCGTGAATTTGTAAAAACCACGGCTGTTACGGCTGCAGGACTTACTATTCTGCCCAGCGGTATCATAAGCGCAAAAGGGCGCAAAGCCCCCAGTGATAAGCTAAATATTGCCGGAATTGGTGTTGGCGGAATGGGGTTTGCCAATTTGAAAAAAATGGAAACTGAAAATATCGTAGGTCTTTGCGATGTTGACTGGAAGTACAGCCAAAGGGTTTTTGATCATTATCCTAAAGCAAAAGTCTACAAGGATTTCAGAAAAATGTATGACGAGATGGGAGACAGCATTGATGCCGTTGTTGTGGCTACTGCCGACCATACGCATGCCATTGCTGCTGCAGAAGCAATGGTACGGGGTTGGCATGCCTACGTACAGAAGCCTCTTACTCATTCAGCTTACGAATCCAGATTGCTTACCAAACTTGCTGAGAAGCATAAAGTTGCTACTCAAATGGGCAACCAGGGAGCCTCCGGAGAGGGAGTAAACCTTATTACTGAATGGATAGCCAATGGTGAAATAGGCGAAATAGAACATGTTGAAGCCTTTACCGACCGTCCTATTTGGCCCCAGGGACTTAATCAGCCTCAAAAAGGTATGTGGGTACCTGATACTCTCGACTGGGATCTGTTTGTAGGCCCTGCTGAAATGACACCGTACCATGAATTGTATACTCCATGGAACTGGAGAGGATGGTGGGATTTCGGAACCGGTGCCCTGGGCGATATGGCCTGCCATATTTTACATCCGGTTTTTGTCGGTCTTGAGCTTGAATATCCTGTTTCAGCACAGGGCAGCTCAACTCTTCTGCTTACCGAATGTGCACCTAACGCACAGATGGTGAATATAACCTTCCCCAAAAGGAAGCCTTCCAAAAACTGGAAAATTAAATTACCAGAGGTAAAAGTTACCTGGTATGATGGGGGTCTGGAACCTGAAAAACCTGAAGGATGGCCTCCGGGAAAAGATATGAATGTCGCCGGTGGTGGAGTGGTTTTCCACGGCTCCAAGGACAAACTTATCTGTGGTTGCTACGGTAAAGATCCATGGCTGCTTTCCGGTCGTGTTCCTGATGCGCCAAAGTTCCGTCGCAGGGTTGAATTAACTCACGAACAGGATTGGCTCAGGGCATGCAAGGAAAGTCCTGAAAACCGTACTCCCACTTCTTCCGATTTCAGTGAAGCCGGACCATTCAATGAAATGGTGGTAATGGGAGTAATGGCTGTCAGATTGCAGGCACTTAATAAAGAATTGCAATGGGATGGTAAGAATATGGAATTTACAAACATTGACAGGGGAGATACATTCAAGACTGTTGTCAGAGATGGTTTTGAGATCCATGACGGACACCCGACCTTTGCAAAGGTATGGACAGATCCTATCAACGCACATCAATTTGCGAAGGAACTGGTTAACCATAATTATCGCGATGGATGGAAACTCCCGGATATGCCGGCATAATATTATCATAGAAAAAATAGCCATCTTTCGTGATGGCTATTTTTTTGCCTGTTTGCAACGTTTATCCTTCTTAAAAGGATAATATTACATGCTACAATTTTAATAATGGATTATTTTTATCTTATCATGACTGGACAGGAAATTTTCAGGGTCACAGATAATTTTTCAGTATCAGAGCATGGGAAAAAAACAAAAATTAAGAATTATGCAGATTAAAAGCCAATCCGGAAAAATGAAGGGCAGCCTTATTTTATTTATGCTGTCATTATCCTTTAACTTACTTGTTTCACAGTCTTTCCCAATTATTCCATCAGAATCTGCCGTGGCTGTGGGAGCTTATTATTATCCGGAGCACTGGCCGGAAGAACAGTGGGAGCGTGACATAATGAAAATTGCTGAACTGGGCTTTGAATTTACGCATTTTGCCGAATTTGCCTGGGCCCGTATGGAACCTGAGGAGGGAAAGTTTGATTTTTCCTGGCTTGATAAATGTGTTGATCTTGCTGGAAAGTACGGACTTAAGGTTATTATGTGTACTCCAACACCAACGCCTCCGGCATGGCTGACACATAATTATCCTGAAGTTCTCATTGTTACTGAAGAAGGACGTCGGCTACGTCACGGGACACGGCTTCACGTATCACAGACCCATCCCGTATATCAGAAGTTCTCTGAACGCATCATCACAAAAATGGCCCAAAGATATGGAGATAACCCTGTGGTAGTTGGATGGCAACTGGATAATGAACCCCATTACAGAGGATTGCACGATTATTCAGATCATGCGCAGGCGGAATTTAAAAACTGGCTTAAAGTTAAATACGGGAACATCGACAATCTCAATAAAGCCTGGGGTGCTTCTTTCTGGAGTATGACATACAATAATTTTGAGCAGATAAGAATTCCGAATAGTGAAGAGACACAGACGTTGAATCCACATACAAAGCTGGATTTCGACCGTTTTACCGCGGATGAGCTTGCAGAATTTCTTCGTTTTCAGGCCGAAACTCTCCGGCCCCTGATCTCCGGCAGGCAATGGATTACAACGAATTACGCTTATTTCAAGTTTTTACCCGTGGTTGATCCTTACAGGAACAGGAAGGACCTTGATTTCGCTTCGCATACCATGTATCTCTTGAGTACGGCTTTGGAATATCCTGATGGTGAAATGGCCTTCCGGCTGGGAAGTGGACTGGAGCTCGCTTTTTCTGCCGATTTTGCAAGAGGGGTAAATGGAAGAACCGGAATCATGGAGTTACAACCTGGACAAATTAATTGGGGAAGCTATAATGCCCAGCCTTTACCCGGAGCTGTCAGAATGTGGGTGTGGCATAGTTACGGACTGGGGGATGAGTTTATTTGTACTTACAGATTCAGGCAACCTCTGTTTGGCGGCGAAATGTATCATAAAGGCATTATGGAAACAGACGGTACTACTCTCGCACCAGGAGGTAAGGAATACGCCAGTGCCATAGAGGAATTTAACAATTTAACGGCATTCACAGAAAAGCGTGCTCAATTGCCGGAGGAAAGACAGAAAAGCCGCACAGCATTTCTCTGGAATTTTGATAATATTTTCGATCAGACTAATATTCCACATAATCAGAACTGGAATGTCTGGGATCATAATTATACTTATTTTGCAGCATTGAAATCCCTGGGCGTTGAAATTGATTTCATTACCGAAGAAGATGAGTTCAATCCGCAGAAATATCCCTTTATGGTTGCTCCCGCCTATCAACTTGTAGATAAAAAGCTTGTGAACAGATGGAGAGAATATGTAGAAGGGGGAGGACGGCTGGTGCTGAGTTGCAGGACTGCCCAAAAAGACAGAAACGGACAACTCTGGGAAGCTCTTTTGCAGGAGCCGGTCTATGATCTTATTGGAGGGAAAATCGAATATAATGATCAGCTTCCACCCGGCGTTTCCTCGTCGGTCAGTTTCAGGGATGTTTCCTATAATTGGGATACATGGGGTGAAATACTGGAACCGGAAGAAGCTGAGATAATTTCCCGTCATGAGGACAATTTCTATGAAGGCAAGGCGGCAGTAATCCGGAACAGGATTGGAAAAGGCAGTGTTACTTACATTGGAGTTAATTCTGCCGATCGTAAACTTGAAAAGGAGATTCTCCGGGATCTTTATTCCGGGAATGGTTCAGAGGTTCTTGATCTTCCCTGGTATGTTTTTGTTGAATGGAGAGACGGGATATTCGTTGGGGTTAACTACAGTTCCGAAAATTATGAACTTCCTGTGAATGAAGAGAGGTTTATACTGGGTAAAAAAATCCTTAAACCGGGAGAGGTTAGTGTATGGAAGTGAGCTTAAACTGAAAGACAGATGTTTACGGATCTGGCAGATGAATAAATGTAAAACTGCTGATGAAATTTTAAATCCTGGTATCATGAAATATTTTTCTTCAGGCTTAGTGTTTATATTGTTGATGAGCTCCTGTAATTTTGAAGCGGTAAACGAGCTCTTACCACCGTCGATGCTGAGCTATGAAAACACAAGTGAACATCCCCTGGTAATAGATTATTCCTTTTCCGGATACAAACAGGGTATGGAAAAGCCGGTCTGGAATGCTGCAGGACTACCCCATATTTTTGTTGATAGCCTCGGGGCTGTTCCCGACGACGGGCAGGATGATATAGATGCTATTCAGGCTGCTGTTGATTCAGCCGGTAAAATCGGGGGTGCAGTCATCCGTTTTTCCAAAGGAAGGTACGATTTTGATGTGGATACGAAGGAGAGATTTGTGAAGATTCCCTATTCAAATATTATACTATTGGGTGCAGGTGAAGGTCCCGACGGTACCACCCTGTATGATCATACTCCTTCAGAGACTCCTGTTCCCGGAAAACTTTGGCTGGCCGGCGTGCATCCCTCTTTCTTCAGTGTCAGCCCTGTTCACCTGCTGGAGAAATTCGTTCCCGGTGATAATAAAATGAAAAAAGTAGCAAGTCTGAAACGGGGCGACAGGGATCAGACCTATCTTGAGATCCTTGAAGCTGAAGAATTGTCCGACAATAAAATTTATCTTTTAACCATGTCGACACCGGACAGGGAATTGCTGTCTGATCTTATATATCCTCTTGAAGAAGCAGGAGAGAATTATGAGAATCTTGAGGGAAGTAATATTTATAAAATACGGCAACTGCTAAAAATTAAAGAAATAAATAAAAACAGGCTCATACCCCAAAGCTCTGTTATCTGGAAAATAAAAGATGAATATGATCTAATGCTTTGGGAGTTCCCGGTAGAATTTATTCAAAATACGGCCATTGTTGGCTTTCATATGGAAACCGCATGGCATGAAGAATTTGATCATCATAAGAATTCTGTTCACGATAATGGCTGGGATCATGTTAAGTTCAATCTCTGTTATAATAGTTATGCCTATGCATTAATCCATGAAAATCCTTCCACGGCAATTTCTGTGTCCAATTCCCTGAACTGCAGTGTATTTGAATGCAGGATAAGAGGGAATCCCGGTCATAACGGCTTTGGTGTCAGTGGATATTCAACGAGAAATCTTCTATATAATCTGAAAGGCGGGAAAGCTTTTCATACCTACACTATCCAGGGTTTTTCTTCCGGAAATGTGTTTCACAATTGTTTTTCCGGCGAACCGTCATCCATTGATTGTCACGGAGGACTGACGGTATATAATTTGTTCGATAATATGTTCGGGGGAGCCTGGATGCACGGAGGGTCTGCCGCAAATCTTCCTCCTGCCCATGCACAAAGACTCACCATCTGGAACTGGAAAGTCGGCATGACAGAGCCTTATAAAGGAAGGATCAAACAAAGCATTGCGGGGTTTAGAGAGACGCCCGGGTTTCTTTTTGCCGGTATTTCAGGTATATATGATCAAATGTTGTACATGTCTGATATGAAAAAAAAATTAATGAGTGAGGATTATTCCGGCGATTGGGGCAATCTGCTTGATTTTAATGAAGATCCGCCAATTCCATCACTATTCTTATTTCAGAGATCAAACCGGATAGATGACGAATTTATAATAAGGTAATTCTGAGTATCATTAATAATTCAGGCATTTTGACACATATGACCTTTTTTTAAAGACTATGCTTTGTTATCTTGCAGTAATATAAAATCTGAACTATGAAACATCTAACTACCATCTGCAGTATTTTTATATTAATATTATTGGCTTCATGCAGCCAGCCCGTAACAGAAAAATTTGAAGTACAGCGGGGGACTAACATTTCTCAATGGCTCTCTCAGAGCAGCAGGCGGGGTCAGGAAAGGGTGGATTGGTTTACTGAAAAAGATATGGACCTGATCGCGGAAATCGGCTATGATCATATACGCCTTCCGGTTGATGAAGAACAATTGTGGAATGAAAGCGGGGAAAAAGAAACTGAGGCTTTTGATCTCCTTCATGAGGCAATCGGATGGGCAATTGAACGTGATCTGAAAGTGATTGTTGATCTTCATATTATTCGTTCCCATCACTTTAATAAGGACGATCGCCCCTTGTGGACCGATCCTGCTGAACAGGATAAATTCGTTGATCTCTGGCGGCAGCTTTCGGAAGAACTTGGAAAATATCCGGTTAATGAAGTGGCATATGAACTGATGAATGAAGCGGTAACCGACGATCCTGATAAATGGAATACTCTGATTGCACGGGCACACGAAGAAATAAGAAAAAACGAAACGGAAAGAGTGATTGTCATCGGATCCAATAAATGGCAGTCGGTGAACACATTTCCCGATCTGGTTATTCCCGAAGATGATCCCAATATTCTTCTGAGTTTTCATTTTTATCATCCTTTGGTGCTGACTCATTACACGGCATCCTGGGACAAAATTGGTGAATATACGGGTCCGGTAAATTATCCCGGGAAGGTAGTGCCGGATAGTGCACTTGAGGATTTACCTGAAGATCTCAGATCGCATGTAGAATACTGGGGAAGAAATTATAATATAGACTCCATGAGGGCGGAAATACAACTTCCGCTTGAGTTTGCAAAAGAGCATAACCTCCCACTTTACTGTGGTGAATGGGGGGTCCTTCCTACGGTTCCTGAGGAAGACCGTCTTGCCTGGTATTCCGATTTCAGGCAGGTATTGGAGGAAAATAACATCGGCTGGGCTCACTGGAATTACAAAGGTGGATTTGGTATTGTTACAGGTGACATGGAGAAGAATGAGGAGTTGATTGGGGTATTGATGGGGGAATGATTGGGGGTTGTTGGGAGTGAGGGAGTAATAAGGGATTACGGGATTTAGGGATTACGGGATTTAGGGGATCTTTAGGCGTTGAATTGTTTAATCGTTGAATCGTTGAATCGTTTATGGGTTTCTATTGGTTGAAAGGTCACACTGATTACCGATTACTGATCACCGATTACCGATCACCGATTACCGATCACTGATTACCGATCACCGATCACCGATCACCGATCACCGATCACCGATCACTGTTCACCAACACCACTAAAGTTAAGAGCTTTTTTTGAAACAAAAACCAACACATATGGACAGAAGAAAATTTCTCAAAGCCGGATCAATGGCTGCACTTTTTTCCGGAATGAATTTTAATTTAGCAGATGCAGGTTTTAATTCCTTTCCGGATGAAAATATTGAACCGGATCCATGGCAAAAAGAATACATGGATCTTAAATTCGGGATGTTTGTGCATTTCGGGATCAATACCTTTTACGACAAGGAGTGGAGCGAGGGAGATCTGGATCCTTCGGCTTATAATCCGACTGAGCTTGACACGGATCAATGGTGCAGAGCAGCAAGGGATGCCGGAATGAAATATCTTGTTTTTACCTCCAAACATCATGACGGCTTTTGTAACTGGGCTACTTCTTTTACCGATTACTCTGTTCTTTCCAGCCCCTTCAAAGAGGATGTGCTTGAATTGCTTGCAGGATCAGCAAGGAAATATGGACTTAAGCTCGGTTTGTATTATTCCCTCTGGGACAGTAATAACATCTTACATAATTCCAATGAACATGCGTATGTGGAATTCATGAAGAATCAGCTGAATGAACTTTTGACCAACTACGGAGATATATTACTTATCTGGTTTGACGGCTTTTGGAAGAAGCAGCAATCCGGCTGGAAGTTACCTGATGGATCGGATCCTTCTCCCGACCAGTTCATTCATTCCTGGCGTATGGAAGGGGCTTATCGCTGGGAGATGGATCATCTTTACCGTTACATCAAAGACCTTCAGCCCGGTTGCCTGGTAATGAACAATGCTACCTCCAAATTCAAGGCTGTTCCTCTGCATCCTGTAGATGCGCTTTGCGGTGAGCGGGCGCTGACATACAAGAAGTACCAGAGAGTCTGGGAATTTTTAGGAAAGAAACGATATTATCCATTCCAGATCGAAACCACCATGTCGGCAAAAGGAAATAAAAAATTCCCCAGCGGCAACTGGTTCTGGCATGAATGGGATGATTCGGTTATCAGTGCAGAGACGATAAGGGAATACCTTGAGCTTGCAGATAAAATGAATGCTAATTTACTCCTTAATGTGGGTCCGAATTCGAATGGTAAATTGAGGACTGAGGATTTGGAGGTGTTGGGGAGGGGGATTAGGGGTTAGGGAGTAGGGATTGGGGATTGCCGATCTTATGAAAAGACATTGTATTTTATTCCGGAAAAAAGTAAAAAATCCTCTTTACTTTATCATTTATAACCCGCTCAATC
>CAYRTD010000116.1:0-13335 GCA_964426915.1 uncultured Bacteroidaceae bacterium
AACAGAGCAATAATGATACTCATAAAAATATATGGAGGAATATTCTCATTTTCCCTGAATATGTACTCACCTCCGGGACCTGAAGAATACCTTATAATGATGGTGAGAATAAGCGCTAAAAGAGGTGTTTCAAGCAAATTAATAAGCAGATACTGGGAATTACTAAGTTTCGAAAGCACATCTCGCTGAATGAATATTCCGAACTGTTTGACTCTGGAAGGTATATTTAATATCTTCTTGCTGAAATCCTCAAAACGTTCAACAGTTCTCTTTTTTTGATTGGCAAGGAATAGCTGATACCAGTCTTTGGGGTTTTTAATTCTTACCCGGGTAAACCGCCCGTAATCATCCACCTCCCTGGCTTCAATAATATTAAACAACAGTTCCGGGTTTACATTCCCACAAGAGCCGCACTCTCCAACATCGGCGTTTATCTGATTTGTTATTCCCTTGAAATAAATAAGAGATTCTACGGGATTTCCATAATATATCGGATAACCACCCGTGTCCAGGATGAACAGGCGATCGAACATCTTGAAAATATCCGATGAAGGCTGATGGATCACCACGAAAATCAGTTTCATGTTCAGGGATAATTCTTTAAGAAGGTCCATCACGTTTTCCGAATCCTTGGAAGACAATCCGGATGTGGGCTCATCGACAAACAAGACGGATGGCTCACGGATGATTTCAAGAGCTATGTTCAGACGTTTTCTCTGACCCCCGCTGATCTTCTTGTTCATCGGGCTTCCAACTTTTATATCCTTTATTTCTGCAAGTCCCAGACTTTCAAGTGTAGCATTAACCTTTTCCTTCAGCTCCTTATTGCCGAGGTTTTTAAAGCATAATTTTGCGCTGTAATAAAGATTTTCATATACCGTCAGGTCTTCAAACAAAAAATCATCCTGGGCAATATAACCTATCAAAGCTTTGGCTTCCCTGGTATCTTCATGAACATTAATTCCGTTAATGCTTACTGATCCAGTAGACGGCTTTTCTATACCCGATAAAACGTTAAGAAGGGTTGTCTTTCCCGATCCGCTCGCGCCCATAATACCGATCAGACCAAAGTCTTCGGAAATATTTACATTTTGTAATCCCTTAGTACCTTCCGGAAATACATACGATATATCTTCAGCATGAAATGACAGGTTTTTCACATTTTCATCCCGGATGAACCTGGAAACAACATCGCTGTAATATAAGGTCGTTTTTGGAAGTCGGAGTGTGCTCCCCGAGGGGAATATATATATATTATTCTGATTGAAGACCATCCCGTTGAGGGTAATCTCACTATTTCCTTTGTATTTAATAAAATACAGATCAACACTTCTTACTTTCAGTATGTATATTTCACCATCCAGGCCACTGGTATGAACATGTTTGCTTTTATCGAGTATTTTTTCAAAACCGGAATCTTTGCTGTGAATGATCATGACATCTTCATAATTCTTCTTTTCCGGTTCATCATACCTTATAAATGCACTGATCAGGTCAAGTTCCTCTTTGGAAACATTGAATACATCGGCAATAGTCTCGATTATCCCCATTCTTTGGGAGGTATACAAATCCTCGGCCTTCAGAAGTTCAAAGATCCTGATAAGAACAATGATCTTTTGTTTACGGGTAAGCGTTTTGTTTATCTTCCTGCTTATAGTGAGGGTTTTAACCGAGTCCTTCATGGAGGTCAGTTTACCACGGCTGACACCTTTGCTTCTGTTTTCCGCTGCTTTTTCATCATAAAACCTGAGATATTCATCTACCTTCTCCCGATTCAACTGTGCCATAAGAAAAGATTCAACATAATTTCTCTGGTCTTCCGTAGTGCCTTCATCCTGTTTGGAGATAATGGCAAAAAGCAGCATTAAAGCTCTTAATATTTCCTCACTCATAGTTTTTGAATTTTAATCGGTAAAATTCTGCAGATTTACTACCGGGAATATAATCCAGGAGATTGATCAATAGGAAACCAGATCAAAGGGTGTTTCAATAAGTTCTGAATACTCCTCCCCGGCTTCCTGGAGATCCAGATCCATTTCCATATAATACCAGATCACCTTCAGGGGGACGCCCTCTTCATATATATCATTAATTTTCAAAAGTATATCGAGTATAAGTTTAGAAGATGCCGTATTGAAATATTCGAGTTTGAAAACAAATTCCGCATTCTCTACAGGATCTTTTTCGAATTCGTCAAGCCACTCAAGAACGGGGGCATAAAAACTTACAACATCTTCTGGTAAAGATCTTCCTGAGAATTCAAATACTTTATTCTGTGCATCGAGTGTAATTTGGGGAGTTTCGTCCGTTTGTTCTATTTTTAGTGCTTCCATGATATTTTAATTATTTATATGTTTTTGATACTGTGATTAATAAAGAGAACATCGATAAATCCTGATCAATCTTCTCGAAATCATAAAGGAGTTTGTTTCCTGATTTCCTGGCCATATCAATGATGCCTATTCCTGCGCCGCCTATACTGGAAAATGAACCACTAAGCCTGACTTGTTTATACAGTTTCTTCAGTCCATCGCTGTTAAGTGAATTAACCTCATCAAGCCGGTCTTTCAGGGGAGAGATTTTCTTATTATCGATTTTATTGGAAGTGATCAGTAAATAGTCATTCTCCGTTTCCCCAATCATGAAGATGGGCGAATGCCGGGCAGAGAGGTCATATTCAGCGGCATTCTTGCTAATATTCTGGAGCATTTCAACCATTATATTAAAAATTTTTCTGCGGACGATATCCTCCAGTTCATCGATGGAAAATTTTTTCTCCGTGAAAGCAAGCAGTGTTTTTGTCAGCTCCTGGGAAAAATCGCCCGCGTAAACAAGGATCACCTCGTTTTTTTTCATTATCTCATGAAATTCAAAAAAGTGACTGAGCGACTTTTGCCGGGTCATAGGGTTATTTGATGGTTTTTCCATAACATTTACTTATTAGATTTTACTGCCGTTCGAAGGGCGAAATAGCTGTAATTATCATCAATATCTTTAAAATCGTACTCAAGATCATTCCCTGTCTTCCTGGCAATATCGATCAATCCCAGTCCCATACCTTTTTTGTCGGCCATTTCCCTTGTCTGTAACCAGAACTTATAAAACTCATTCAGATCCTTTTCATCCATCCGGCTGATCTGATCTAGCTTCTTCTTTAATTCAGGAATTTTATCCTTTCGAATCGCATTGCCGCTGCATATCGCATACATATCCCCTATTCTACCAATGGTAAACATGCTGGTCTTGGAATATTCATTTTTTTCGGCATGAAATGTGATATTCTGAAGGCATCCGATCATAACATTAAAGATCCGGGTTTTCAATCCACGACCTGCCGGTGATGAATTAAGTTTTTTTTCTGTCATATCGAGCAAAGCGAGGATAATCTGCTGGGAAATCTCCCCTTTGTAAGAAAGCATGATGTCATTTTCAAGCATCTGTTCTCTGAATTGCTCTATAAATCCGAGTTTGTTTTCTACAGTTTCTTTCATATGTTTAGCAGTTAAAATTTTAAACCAATGATCAGTATATCATCAAGTTGATCTACATCGCCTTTCCAGTCTTCAAAAGAGTTCAGGAATAATTTCTCCATCTGAAAAATACTAAGGTGGGCATTCTCTTTAATCATCAGGCTGACCCTTCCACTGAGAAATTTCTGTTTACCAGAAGGACCACCATACTGATCGGCAAAACCATCGGTCATCATATAAAATGCATCTCCCTGACTAATCTTTATGGAATGGTTGGTGAACTTTTTCCGGTTTGTATATTGCGTGCTCCCCACCGGGAATCGGTCTCCACGTATTTCGGTAAACTCCCCTTTATTAACATAATACAGAGGTCGGTGGGCCCCTGCATAATTCAAAATGCCATTTTTGAGATCTATTTTACAAAAAGCTGCATCCATTCCATCATTGATCATGCTGTTCTCATCGTCCTGTCTGAGCGTGTCTACCACATTGGCATGAAGTTCATCCAGTATCGTCCCCGCATCATTACCCGGATGCATATTAATGATCTGGTTCTGGAGGAAGTATCCAATAATAGACATCAGCGCTCCCGGCACACCATGGCCGGTGCAATCCATTGCTCCAAGGTAAATCTGGTCCTTATCCCTGAAAAGAAAAGGATAATCGCCGCTTACAATATCTTTAGGCTTGTAGATCATGAAAGAGTTCGGAATGATCTCACGAATGCTCTTTTCTGTCGGCATGAGTGCATCCTGGATATAATAAGCATAATTAATACTGTCTTTGATGCTCTTATTCTTCTTATTAATCAGGTCCTCGCGATTCCTTGCCTCGGTATTATCGTGACAGACAAACAGTACCGATTCAATTTCACCGTTATCCTGATATTCGGGGATAGCACTCACTTCCATAACCTTATCCCCTTTTTCTGTCCCAAAGACCATTTCCTCAATCTTCTTTTCTCTCAAACCGGATACTTCATCCATCATCTTCTTAAAAAAGTTTACCACATCTTCTTCCAGTCCGGCTTCGCTAATGGGTTTGTTAATAAAATCCCTGATCTTCATACCTGTATATTCTTCGATCACCGGATTCACATAGGTAAAGCGGTTAAATATGTCTATCCGCAGAATCATATCAAGGCTGTTCTCTGAAAGTGCCTGCATTTTTGCTCTCATCCTCTGTTCCTTTTCGGCGAGCCGCTGTTCGGAAATATCCCTGGAGTTTATGACAATCCCGCTGATAACATCGGCGAGTGAATTTTTGCCTATAGCTTCCATCCATATGATATTGCCCGATTTAGTGAAATATCTGTATTTAATCACATGCTTTTTCTCCGGAAATGAGATAATATCCTGAATAAACGCCCTGAAACGCTCAGTATCAAGGGGGTGTATGTTATCAATGTCTTTTTTACCGGTTATCTCATCGGGATAATAACCCAAAACAGAAAAAACCGATGGACTCACGTATAAAGTTGAACCATCGGAGCTGAAAATAAAGATCACCTCAAGTGAATTCTCAAGTAATAACTGGGTTTTCCGGTTAATTTTTCTGACTTCAGTAATATGTTCTTCCAGCTTCTGATTTGAGTCCCGGAGTTCTTCCTGGGTCAGGATCATATTTCGCGCATTTTCTTCAAGTTCAGCTTTCTGATCGGCAAGTTCTTTGCTCATTTTCTCCGACCTGTGAAGCAATTCCAGTGTTTTTTCGTGGGTCTTCACGCTGTTTATACTCCGTGCAATGATCACTCCGAGTTCCCTTATCAGTTCAATCTGATAATCACTGAACTTTTGGATGGATGCAAGTTCCAGTAAGCCATTAACTTCCTCATTGATAATCAGAGGCAGAATAAGAATGCTCACCGGTTTCTTATGGCCCATAAGTCCGGAGGTGACAGAAATATAATTATCAGGGATCTCGGTACGATGGATAATATCCTTTTCCAATGCAGCCTGACCGATGAGTCCTTCAGAAAATTTAAAGGATTTTTTAAGATGCTTTTTCCGGTCATAGGCATACACGGAAAGCATTTCAAGAGTTTTATTCCCCGGCTCTTCCCCATTAACTGAATAAAAAGCACCCTGAACAACCTGATCAACCCTGTTTACCATAAACCGGGTAACTGCATCACCCAAGCTGTTCAATTCATCCAGAGGACGCAGAAGTTCATTCAGCTCAGCAATGTTTGCAGATATGTTCATTCTTTTGGCTTCCCTTTTATTCACAGAAATAAGGTTCTCTCTCATTTTCTCCAGGGCATCCCCCAGTCTGTGATCACCATTTACAGATGAAAAAGAATAGTTCAGATCTCCATTCCCTATTCTCCTTGCGAATCCGATAGTGTTTTCTATTGTATCCCGGTAATAGCTGATCTTTTGTCTTGCTGACAAGCGTCTTTTAATATAAAAATGCGCGAAAGCAGCACCAGAAAGAACTGAGAAAAACGGAATGAGATGTAAAAAATAGAAAACCGGATTGGCCATGAGCAGGGCATCCATATTTTCCAGGGAAATTTCCTTTTGAAGAGGAATCATTGCAAAAAGAAAGACCAGGAATTCCAGAAGCAATCCCACGACCAAAAAGGCTGTAATAAAGACTAGCGGGATCAATATTTTTAGCTTTCTGTTCATTTTGGTTTTGTTAACTTATGATCTTACCGGCTAAATGACCGGCAATTCCCTTCATGAAACTTTCATCCTTGTCTGAAAAATTGTGAAAAGAAGCCAGTTCGATAACTCCGAGAATTTCCTCCTCCAGCATTATCGGAATAATCAGTAACGATGACGGGGAAGCTTCCCCCAGCCCAGTCTTTACCGTGATATAACCTTCCGGTACATTCTGCAGGTTAAGGATCTTTTTATCAAGGATCACCTGTCCGGGTAAGCCTTCCCCGGCTTCAAAGGTCAGTTCTTTCGTATATTCTTCATTACAGGCATACCCTGTTAAGAATCTCAGCACGGGCGGATCCTGCTCTCTGTCATACAGGTAAACCGCAGCCTGTATAATCTCTTTTTTCGATGCTATTCCGGAAAGAAAAACATTACAATAATTTTCGTTACCGGTCTGCTCAAATTGCTTTATTTCTTCCACGAATTTTTCTATATCCGTATGGACATCTGCTTCCCCCTCTTTTTTCAAAGTTGCAGTGTTAACCGGAATTGGGCTGTTTTTTCTTTTCCTGAAAATATTCAGCATTATCATTAAATTTTTTGTTTTATTATAGCTTCCAGTTTTACTTATAACCATTCCCGTGTATTCTACTCAGATAAGCAATAATTTCTGCACATTTCAGAATCCTGTCAGGTTCAAAAAGTTTCAGAGCTTCAGCCGGCATGGTAGAGAATTGAGCTTCTTCAGGATCCTGTATAATGGTGAAAGCCTCCTTTTTATTTGCATAATTTAAACCCTTTGCCCCATCCTTGTTTGCCCCAGAAAGCAGGATCCCTGTCATATTTTCCTTGTAGCATTTCACTGCAGATTCAAATGTCAGATCAAGAGAAGGTCTTGAGAAATTTTCCTCAGGACCGGTTGAAAGAGCAAAAGTCCTGGTATTCTCAATCAATAAATGGTAATTGGCGGGACTTAGATATACCTTCCCGGTTTTTACCGGCTCTTTATCCAGTGGCTCGCACACTCTTAACCTGGAAACATAATTCAAAGATTCAACAAAACCATTTCTATATTCTTTTAAACGATGTAAACACATTACAACAGGAATATTGAAGTTCTCCGGAAGTGATGATAGTATTTCTCTTACGACACTAAAACTTCCTGCTGAACCTCCAATAACCACTATTTTGCATTTATCCTTCATTTGATGCATACAGATTTAAAAATGCTGCAGTTTATACGATTTTTAGTTTTTTATAAATTTTTTCTTCCAGGCATATTGTTTTAAAATGCTTGTCGGCTTTGGTCCAGTTTATAGATTCTTTTGATCCTATACCGAGGTAAGAATCTTCAGCCAGGCTTTGGGTAAAAAGATTCAAAACTCTTTCCTGCAAAATAAAGTTGAAATATATCAGCACATTCCTGCATATAATAAGATCGAAAACACCGAAAGCTCCATCCTTTACCAGATCATGTTTCATAAATGTGACGTTACGAATAAGTTCAGGGTCATAAAACACCTGATTGTCTTTTCTTACATAATAATCACTTAAGTGGCGTGATCCACTGAAAAGATTATAATTCCGTTCATTCAACACCTGATTTTTAAGAGGATATACTCCCAGTTCCGATTTTTTTAATGCATCACCGTTAAGATCGGTGGCTACGATCCTGGATTTTTCGTATAATCCGGCTTCTTTGAGCAGAATAGCCATCGAATAAACCTCTTCGCCGGTTGAACATGCTGCATGCCAGATATTAATGATCCTTCTGTCTGCCAGCTTTTTAATGATCGTATTCTTTACCTCGATCCAGAAACCCGAATCGCGAAACATCTCGGTAACATTCACCGTAATTTCATCAATAAAATTATCGGCAAAATTCGCTTCCCTCTGCAATCTTTGTTGAAAATCTTTGAGCCCGTTAATCTTTTTAATTTCAAAAAACCTGTTCACTCTTCTGCTTAAGGAAGATCTTGCATAATTACTAAGGTCAGTTCCTGCTTTTAACCTTAAAAGATCAATCACGGAATTTATTTCCTGGCTACTGAGATCTATCATCTTTAAAAAATCAAATATTCAGTTCTGATACCTAACAAAAATACATGCTGCAGCAATTTATAAAAACCGCAAATCACCTGTTTTCAGCGAAGATTTACCCATGTAAAATCACGTAAATTTACCCGGTTATCAAATGGATTTATCCAGTTTGGTGATATAGGGCCCAATTCTTTCAAGGGGAAGTTGTTTATCAACCGCTCCGAGCTTGACAGCTTCTTTCGGCATTCCATAAACAACACAGGTCTTTTCATCCTGTGCAATGGTAAGAGCGCCGGACTCCTGCATTTCTTTTAAGCCTCGGGCACCGTCATCACCCATGCCGGTTAAAAGAATTCCAACAGAATTGGAGCCCGCGTATTGGGCTGTAGAGCGGAAAAGCACATCGACAGAAGGACGGTGACGGTTTACAAGAGGGCCATCTTTGACTTCAACATAATACCTGGCACCACTTCTTTTGAGTATTGTATGTTTATTTCCCGGAGCGATCAATGCATGTCCGCGTAGCACACTGTCGCCGTTTTCGGCTTCCTTTACAGATATCTTACATATCTGATTCAACCGGTTTGCAAAGGATTTGGTAAACATTTCCGGCATATGCTGAACCACGACAATGCCGTGCACATCGGTGGGAAGATCCTTCAGTAACATCAACAGCGCCTCTGTACCGCCGGTTGATGCACCAACGGAGATCACCAGGTCTGTTGTTTTTATCATGCTCTTCCGGGTCTGTCGCGATAAAATAGCATCGGCCGACAATTTGGGAGTTACATCAAGTGAATTATTAATAGATCTTTTCTTCTTCAGATTGGCTTTAGCCGCAGCTTTGATAACATCACACAAGCGGATCCTTGATTCTTCCAAAAAAGTTTTTGTTCCCAGCTGGGGTTTGGTGATGATTTCCACGGCACCCAGGTCAAGAGCTTTTAATCCAGTTAGAGTTCCATCGGTAGTTAAGCTTGAAATTATTACCACAGGAATGGGATGTTGTGACATTATTTTTTTCAAAAATGTCAGTCCATCCATCCTGGGCATTTCAATATCCAGGGTAATAACGTCGGGCACTTCTGCCTGGATCTTCCTGGCAGCATAATAGGGATCTGAAGCGGTATCAATCACCTCAATGTCCCGATCGGTTGAAAAGATTGAAACCAGTGTCTGCCGTACCACTGCTGAATCATCAACAATCAAAACCTTTATTTTCCTTTTCCCTGGTCTGCTATCCATTGTGTAAAATTGTAGTGATAAATAATCTAGCTCTCTGAATACTAACCGGATGACTGAGCTTTACATATCATCTTTTTTATAACCTCCGTTTCTTTGCTTTTCTTCTCAATGATTTTTTGTCTCACCTCTCCGCTGAAAGTATCAAAAAGAATTCTCCTGCCATTTGCTCCCCCCACACTGCAACTGAGGATTGGAATATGAAAATCTTCCAATAATTGTTCTGCAACAGCAATATTCCGTTCTCCGATCTGAAATTGCTCCAGGTTTGATTCAAAAATATTTGCCCCTCCGAACACTTTTGCTTTGAGTTGTTTTTTATTACAACCAAGACTTATCATCTTTTCAATAAGCTTTTCGATAGCAATATTCCCGTATTTCGGAGAGGCGAGGCCCTGGCCGTTCCACATGGGAAGCATAAAATGATTTATGCCTCCGATTTTCATAACCGGATCGTATAAACAAACCGCTACACATGACCCCAGAATGGTATTTACTACATATGGTTCCTTGCTGGCAAAAAGTGCCGATGGATATAAAAAGTGAGTCTTATTATTCATTAGTCAGGGAGATTTCTTAAAAAACTTCTTTGTCATTAAAAAATAGCTCATTGTCGTCGGTTGCCATTAAAAAGGCATCCTCCGTGGCTTCGGGAATGTTAATGGTAAATTCTGCGCCCTCGCCAGGTTGACTTTTAATAACTATATTACCTCCCAGTAAATCCAATACTGCTTTATTAATAGATAATCCGAGTCCGTGCCCCCTGCTTGTTGAAGTTATACCCGAATCGATCCTTTTGAAACGATCGAAAATTATGTTTTTATGCTCCTCAGATATTCCAACTCCCCTGTCTTTTACAGAAACAAAAAGTTGATCGTCCTCCATCCAGTATTTTATGGTAATGAGGCCTTCATCTAAACTGTATTTTACAGCATTATTAAGAAAATTCAGGAGGACCAGTTTTAATTTTTCAGCATCTGTCTTAAAGTAAAAGTTTCCGCTTTCATCCCGCTTAATGGTCTTTTCATCAGCTATTACTTCAAAACTGAGCTTTTTCTTTTTTGCTTCTATCCTGAAAGTACCTGTTACACTTTTAATTAAGCTACATATGTTTACCGAACCAACTTCAGGATAGATCTCGCCGGCTTCGATCTTAGCAGCGGCAAAAATGTTCTTTAGCTGAAAATCCAGATTGAATGCTTCCGTATAAATGAGCGCGACCATGGAAAAAACCTTTTTCCAGTTTTCCTTATCTACTGAAAGAATCGCCTTCGACAGGCCCAGGATGGAACTGAAAGGATTTACAATCTCATTGGTGATATTGGAAATAAAGTGACTTTTTAAGGATTCCGAATCATGAAGTTTTTTATTTACAGTCTTTAGCTCCTTCATGAGTGCCTTCTGCTCACTGAGCAATTTATTATTGCTCTTCATTCGTCGTGAAATCTCTTCAATAAGTTCTGCATCGGTATATTTTATCATCTTGACTTGTGTGTTAAATATTTAAATATAAGAGAAATAAAGCAATATTGACTTGATCAAATCTTCCTGAAAATTGTGGGCTTAATATTTTTCAGGGGAACATCCATATTTGTGAGAGATTCGGAATGGCCGAGAAAAAAGTGTCCACCCGATTTCAAATGATTGAGTATCTTATTTATCACGGCTTCCTGTGTTTCTCTTTCAAAATAGATGATAACATTTCTGCAAAAAACTATATCAAAATCATAATCAACAGGATATGAGCCATCCATAAGGTTCAGTCGCTGAAATTTAACTTTTGATCTCAATTCACGGTTCACCCGGGCCCTGTTTTCAGCGGGATCCTTGCTTTTAAGAAAATATTTTTGTTTCAGGCTCAGGGGTAAGACGGCAATCCTATCCATAGCATAAATGCCGTAATAAGCCCTTTCCAGAATTCTCATGGAAAGATCAGTACCAAGAATTTCAAAATCCACCCCGGGATATTCCCTGAGAAAATCTTTCATCACCATTGCAAGAGTATAAGGTTCCTCTCCGCTGGAGCAGCCCGCACTCCATATCTTTATTTTCTTTCTCCTTTTATTGTCGACCAGCTCCGGAAGCACATGTTCCTTAAGGTAATCAAAATGACCGGGTTCCCTGAAAAAATCTGTTTTATTCGTAGTTACCAAATCTATCATTTTGATCAGTTCCTGCTCCATCCCATTTTTACTAAAAACAAGGTCGAAGTATTCCTTGAAAGAATTGATCTTCAGTTCCGAAAGCCTTTTCAGCAAACGACTTTGAAGCATAACCTGCTTTTCTACAGGCATTTTAATACCCAGTTCAGTATAAATGTAACTACTGACACGTGAAAAATCATCTTTCGTCATTTTAATCCTGTAGTAGGGATTTGCTACGTTCATCACTTTTATAGATTTAATATAATACCATTCAATAGTTGAAATCAGGTTACCCGTTTTCTGTATAATTGCGCATTCGAAATTAAGGGCTCAAACTTGTCGTTCAGTTCTTCAGGCATCTTTTGTGTGTGTTCCATTACCAGCAATCCCCCCAACAAAAGCGAATCGTAAAACATCTCGAGAATCTTCACCCGTTGTTCCGGCTTCTGATGCAAAAGGACATTTTTACATATAATCAGACTGAATTCATTATCCGTATACTTATATGAAAGTAAATCTTCTCTTTTATACTTAATCCTGCACCTTAACTCATTTATTATCTGGTACTTTTCGTCTTTGTTAATCTTTCTGAAATATTTCTTAAAAAACTCGGGAGGAATTCTCTGCAATTTTTCATAGGGATAAATACCATCCTTAATAATGGTATCAAAGCGTTCGCTGACATCAATATCGGTTGCATGAACTTCCAGGTTTTTAAAAGCATACCTGCCTAGCTTCTCGGCCATTAAAATAATAAATGAGTAGGGTTCTTCCCCTGAAGCACATCCCGCATCCCATACTTTTATTCTTTTTCGTCCCTCAATAAAAGGAAGCAGGTGATCAATTGTATAATCAATGGATTGCCGGTCTCTGAAGAAATAAGTAAATGCCATAATTTTATCTATTTTTCACTTGATTCAGCAACCTGATCGTTTTCATTTTCAGCATCCACTAAATCTTTCTTCTCTTTACCCTCATCAATATGTTCTTTGAAATCTATGATTTCCTCAATGGAAAACACCTTATCAATATCCAGAACCATAATAAAACTTTCTTCTATTCTCCACATGCCCTGGATAAAACCAGAATCATATTTTGTACCGATGCTTGGTGAGGGAGCAATCTCATCAGTTTTAAATTCAAGTACTTCTTTAACCGCATCAACAAGAATACCAAGAAGAACCGCTTCACCGTCTTTTTCAATATTAAGAACAATGATACTGGTGTCCACGGTGGCTTCCTTTTCCGGCAGGCCAAATTTTAAGCGGAGATCGATTACCGGTAGAACCGTTCCCCTTAAATTAATAACACCTTTAAGAAATTGAGGAGTTCTTGGAACTCTGGTTATCGGTTTCATCTCCAAAATATTTATTACTTTGGAAACATTAATCGCGAAAACTTCCTCTTCCAAGGTAAATGAAAGAAAGGTTTCAATTGCTTTTTTTTCTGCGCTCATAATTATTTATTTTTTAAAGACGTTTTAAACTATTTTATAAATCATAAAGAGAAAATTGTTCCGAACCGAAGTGAATTCCCGGTCCTGCCCCTTAACTCAAACAGGACCGGGGTTCTCTATTCACCTTACTAACCTAAATCTAATTCTTATGCCGGAACGTTAAAACTTCTCATAGTTTTTATCGGACTTATCATCACCCAGGTCTATGATCACTCCTTCTTTTCCTGCTTTAGAGCTTTCCCTGACCTCTTTCTTGCTGTTTTTACTGTTGCCGTTTGAACCGGAATGGGCCTTTACCTTCTCAACTTTCCTCTCCGAATGGCCATTTTTAGCGGTTCTTTTCTTTTTGCTCTGAATTTCATCATCCACCA
>CAYRTD010000117.1:0-13168 GCA_964426915.1 uncultured Bacteroidaceae bacterium
ATAAACCCATAAACCTATAAACCTATAAACCCATAAACCTATAAACCCATAAACCCATAAACCTATAAACCCATAAACCTATAAACCCTTTATCTAAACACATCAACCAACCTCTCAGGAACCTTCAAATAATAAGTCCTTATCCCAATTTTGGATGCTCCCTCAAGATGCTGCGGTGAGTCATCAATGAAAAGGGTTTCGGCAGGATCAAGATCATTTTCTTTGAGTATATTCTCAAAGGACTCCGGGTTGGGTTTTCTCATTCCGAAACGGCAGGAATAATAGGCTTTTTCAAACAAAGGATCCATTCCGGAAATCCCGAATTTCTGCTTAATTTTTGGAAAATAATACTCAAGATGGGGTTCATTGGTATTGCTGAATAAAAATGTACGGTACTTCTTTTTTAGATCCTTTAAGAGGTGAAAATTCTCCTCCGGAAAGTCAAGCAACATAGCATTCCAGGCATCTTTTAACTGCTCTGTGCTTATTCCATCGGGCAATAGTTTTCTGAGTCCTTCAAAAAACTCGTTTCCCCCAATTTTTCCGGTATCCAGTTTATTGAATATATCAATTTGATCCTTCTGACTGAAATAACGGTCAAAATCTTTCACTCCCAATTCCTCAAAAGCAGTCAGAGTGCGTGTATAGTCAATATTAATAATAACTCCTCCCCAGTCGAAGATAATGGTATTAATTCCCTTTGTTATGCTCATACTTACGGTTGTTTGTCATCACGCAAAAATAGGTATTATTTCAGGTCCCATGCAATAAAATAAATATTTCCGGTTTCAGGATTTTCCGGTTTCATAAAATGACCCGAAACCAAAAAAAAAGGCTGCCTTTGCGACAGCCTTTTAAAAAACGACAAAATTGCTTTTGCCATAATCAACTAACCAATTACTGCATTAAAACAACAGAACGGTCATAATATTGCTTAATGTTTCACTATTTTTTTTACGGTATAATCATTATTCTCATCTATGATTTTCAGGAAATAAATACCCGGCTTTATTCCGTTAAAACTAATCTCGGCATCCGTATTACGGACCCCTATATTTTTTATTATCCGTCCAGCCGGATCGGTAAGTATTATTTTGGCTATACTGCTAACATGAGAAATTAATAACCTGTCTGAAACGGGATTGGGGTAAACCAGGAGTTTGCCAAAGATCTCCGTTCGGTATCGTTCCGTCGGAAGCTCGGGTGTAATAAGGGCCTGGCTTGTAAATATATGATAGTTGCCGGGTCCCAACTCAAATGTCCTGTTCACATCTTCAATAACGATTTCCTCTCCGGATAAATAATCAAACCAGGAACCGGCATGACTGAAATTTGCTTCTGTAGTTCCGGGTTCAACACCAAAATTTCCTATTATCCGCACATTCATATCAGCGTGATTGAGCTCTATTCTTTTCATTGCACCTGCAAGATCCAGAATAAAATCATCTGTTGAAAATACCGGATATATTTGTTTCAACTTTATAAAGGTGGAAAAAACGCTGCGAAGCCGCTTTCGGCTATTGTAATAGTCCCAGCGTATTGGTTTGTTTCCGACTCTTCCGTTGTAATCGATGGAATAATCATACCCCATCTCACCGAACTGCCAGATCATTTTAGGTCCCGGGATAGTGAAGAAAAAAGCAGCCGCCAGTTCAACCCTGAAAAGAGCAGTTGTATGGTCGGTTATGTCATAGTCGCCGCTGGAGTTGCCATATTGTAGATTTTTATACATGAGCCTTTCCTCATCATGACTCTCCATGTAACCGATAAGATGGGGAACACCCCAGCCCCTTTCCTGGTATGAGATTCCTTTGAAATTGGATTTTCCGGATTCATTATATCCCATCGTCGCTTCGTTATAGCTATGATTCATATTTCCCCATATCATCATCCCATATTCAGCAAGCTCCTTCTCCTCGGTATTTGCCGAAAAGTGTTCTAAAATAACATAGGCTGTGGAATCAACACTCCATATCTGATCGGCCATTCTTTTCAGTATTGCAATTCTTGAAGCATCATAAGAACTGCCCTCTCCCGGGGTATTTGTGAATCCTTTGGTAAAATCGAACCGGTAACCATCAATATTAAATTCCTTAATCCAGTATTCATTCACTCGATCAATAAATTCTTTAGTATCCTCACTTTCATGATTGAAATCGTATCCCCAGGCAAAAACAGGATTAGGGGAAATTTCATTATACCAGGGATTATTTAAGGCGGGTCTGTTGAGCTCCTCATTGAAATATAGCTGTACCAGGGGTGACTGACCATAGGAATGGTTTAACACAATGTCCATAATCACTGCAATATCGCGACCATGGCAGGAATCAATAAAAGCCTTCAGGTCTTCTTCCGGACCGTAATATTTATCAGGTGCAAAATAGAATGAAGGATTGTATCCCCAGCTTTCATTTCCTTCAAATTCATTGAAAGGCATTAGTTCTATGGCATTCACTCCCAGTTCGGTAAAATAGTTAAGGGTATCGGTGAGAGTCTTCCAGTCATGAGCTTCGATAAAATCACGAAGCAATAATTCATATATCACAAGATTTTCTTTATCGTGTGCAGTGAATTCATTCTGCCAGGTATATTCTTCCTGATCGGTTTGAAAAACACTTACAATTCCGGTAGTCATTCCCGCCGGATAGGCTTTAAGGTCCGGATAGGTTGCTTCCTCAATCCATTTATCATTCCAGGGGTCAAGGACTTTAGCGGTATAGGGATCAGCGATTTTAATCTCTCCATCTACCAGATACTGATAAGCGTACTCCTTTCCGACTTCGACATTTTCAAGGCTGATCCAGAAATAATCATTGTCCTTATTCATACGGTAAGCGCTGGAGGGGGTCCAGTTATTAAAATCACCCGTTAGGAACACATTTTCTTTATAAGGGGCATACAAAACCAGGGTGACGGTACTTTCATCAATATAGTTAATTCCTGCTTTAACTCCTGCCGGTAAAGCTCCAAGGGGTTGCTCATCCAGGATGTGGATAAAAACAGAATCCGCGACAAAACTTTCACCATCATCAGCAGTAACTTTTATCCAATAATCGCCACTTTCGGTGAAATTAAATACGTGACTGATTGCATTTGAAGTAAGTGATTTTACGTTCAGATCATTAAGATAAATGTTTAGTGAAGCTTCGAGGGTAGAGGAAGCCTGAAAATTTATATCGAGGCCGGGTTCTTCAATCAGGTTTTCATCCGGGGAGAGTATAGATACATTCAACCCCTGTTCAAATACTTCCACAAAGATATCCTTCCCTCCTGTGTCCTTTCCTTCATAATAGGTCTGACCGGAATGAGGTTCGGCACTCCTGAAAACAAAAGCCATGTGGGTAATGATCTCATCATCCGGAACTTCATAATAACTTCGTATATCAGGAGTTATTTTCAGGCTGTAAAGATTGGGGGCACCATCTACCCTTTCCATCTTTGTGTCGGGAGAGTTTTCCCCCCAATCTGTTTTGACATGTTTCCAGTCAAAGGATCCTGCACTGCTTTCTGTCAGAACTCCGGTATGAGCATACACATCTCCGGTATAATCCGCCAGGCCACCAGTTCCTTCGGAGGCATCAAAAGTGATGGTAACCGGCTGATTTTCAAAGGGCAGTTCAGGAACAGAAGTAACCACCTGCGCAGTGAGGAAATTACTCCAAAAGACAAGTAATGAGATATATAATATTTTATTGATGATCTGCATATTTTTTTATTTAATTTCCGTCAATAAAGTCGGGTGTTTGTTCCGATAGCTATCGGAACAGAAAGTTCGATATCAAGGCTTGGGACCGCGTGTCGCTGAAATTTAACACTGAATGAGTATTTCGGACATTATGGACAGACACAAATTAGTAAACTATTTCCAGGACATAACCCCTCAAAGGTTCCAGCATCATTTTTTCCCCTAAATCTTTTTCCTCCTGGCTAATAACATCAAAAACTTTTGTACTATTTCCCAGTTGTTCCTTGAAACGGTCAAGCTTTAATTCATACTTGTCCGTATTTTTATTAAGGATAATCATTACCTTCTCGTTTTCATTATAGCGAAATAAAACATAGACATTATCTTCGGGAGCATAGTGCATAAGCTTTCCGGAATGGACAACAGGATTTTCTTTTCGCCAGTTCAGTAGGGTTTTAAAAAATTCCTGCATTTCAAGGGCTTCTTCATCCATGTTTTCTCCTGTAAAGGCATTCATTTTATCCCCTTCCCATCCCCCGGGAAAATCCTTTCTTATATATCCGTGTCCATCCCCTTCTTTGTGGGTCATGAGTATTTCTCCTCCATAAAGAAATTGCGGGATACCCCGGGTGGTGAGAAAATACATTACTCCAAGTTTATAAAGATCTTTGTTCATCCCAAGTTGCATATAAAATCTGGGCATGTCGTGGTTATCAGGGAATACCATAATATTATCAGGATCGGGATAAATAAAATCATTGGCAAGGGATTCATACATCCTGATCAATCCTGTGCCCCAGGATTCCTCTTCATTAAGTCCTTTGCTTACGGCCTCCTGAAGGGGAAAATCCATCACACTGGGAAGGTTGGATTCATAGCCGTCATAGTTCTCTTTTCCTTTTTGCCAGTAAGCAATGATAACGGGATTGGTCGTCCACTCTTCTCCCACTATATTGAAATCCGGGTACTCATCCATAACTCTCTTACACCATTCAGCCATCATATATTTATTGGGGTAAGGATATGTATCCATTCGGATTCCTTCAAGACCGAGATATTCAATCCACCATATACTGTTTTGGATGAGATATTCTGCCAGGAATGGATTCTGCTGGTTAAGGTCGGGCATTGAAGGCACAAACCAGCCTTCTCTCATCAGTTTCAGATCACTTTCCGATGCATAGGGATCCTGATTAACCGTTCTCCTGTGATTGGTTATTTTATAATCGGGATAATAATGTATCCAGTCATCAGAAGGAAGATCATCCATCCACCAGTGCTCTGAGCCACAGTGATTGAAGATCATGTCCATGATCAGCTTTATTCCTCTCTTATCTGCTTCTTCAGCCAGACTCTTATAAAGCTGATTATCTCCAAAGCGAGGATCAACTTTATAAAAATCTGTTATTGCATATCCGTGATACGATGCTTCAGGCATATCATTTTCAAGAACGGGATTTAACCATAGTGAAGTAAAACCCATCTCTTCGAAATAATCCATATGATCAATAATGCCCTGTATATCTCCACCATGTCTTCCGTAAGGCGCATTACGGTCAACTTCAGTTTCCTTCATTGAAGTAATAACATCATTGGAAGGGTTTCCGTTTGCAAAGCGGTCAGGCATTAAAAGATAAACGACATCTGAATTGTCAAATCCTTTTACACCTGACGCATCTTCTTGTCTTTCAAGCAGCTCATATTTATAATTAAACTGAGCTTTTCCGTCTTTTTTGAATATTAGATCAATGCTACCGGGTTGAATATCTTCTCCGAGTTCGAGGTCAAGAAAAAGATAATTCGGATTATGCAGACGGCTGATTGTTTTTATCACAAGACCCGGGTAATCAGCATCGACTTCGTACTGAGCAATATTTTCTCCATGCACCATAATTTGGAGTTCGGGATTTCGCATTCCGGCCCACCAGAAAGGAGGCTCCGCATGCTGTATCTGGGCAGACAAAGTATAAATCGCAATCATTTTTAGCGTCACCAGAAGGAGGATTTTCATAACCATTACTGATAGTTTTTTCATTTATATATCTCTTTAGAAAAAACAAAGACGCAGAGAAAATTCCCTGCGGCTTTGCTTCAAAGATTAACAGTTTGCATTACTTCTGGGTTGTAACAGTATAAGTGAGATTTTTAAGATCACAGGTAATTGTCTTTGTTCCTGCAGTGATATTATGAATGGCCGGGGGATCCGGATCTCCTTCAGTTGGCCGGTAAATAAGTTCTCCTTCCTCTTCATTTTCACCGTCCACCGCTCCATACATGGGGGCCCAGTTACCAGGGTCGGTAATGAATTTGTAGTTAGCATCAGCTGCAAGATCAGTTGTAAGCGTAAACAC
This sequence comes from uncultured Bacteroidaceae bacterium, assembly GCA_964426915.1. Lineage (GTDB taxonomy): Bacteria > Bacteroidota > Bacteroidia > Bacteroidales > CAYRTD01. The sequence goes on from CAYRTD010000117.1 coordinate 6,037, forward strand.
ATAAGCCTCAACAAGAGCCATAGGAAGAGCATCATCTGCACTCCATCCTGCTGTTGTTGCGTCTCCCAGAATAAACAAGCCTGTTTCTTCGACAGTGTAAGTCAGATTATTGACATCGACTGTAATGCGATAAATTCCATCTGCCGGAGGAGCTTCAAGGGCTGCCGGGTCCGGATCATTTTCGGTAGGCCTGAGAACAAGGTTTCCGGCATCCCAGGTACCCGTACCGTCTGTTCCGTATTGCGGGGCCCATTGTCCGGGAGTTGGAATAAATTTATAATATCCTCCGGCTTTCAGTGAATCTATTACTTCATAAACACCCTCACCCAGAGAGATCAATTCAACGGGATTTACATTATCCCATCCAACCCGGGTTGCATCACCAAGCATATAGAGAGGTGGTGCTTCATCCTCAAAGGCAGTTATAGTGAGACTCAGGACTCCGGTCATAAGATCTTCCACATTTTCATTTAACCGTGATTTGACACGGAACTGGAAATTATGGGGGACTCCAGCTTGCACACCATCTTTCAGGAGCAGAGAATTGAATTCGTCAACGGTCATAGTCAGAGATGTCTGTTGTGTCGATGCAAGCTGTATTGGATTATTGAAACTGCTATCTGCATAATCCATCTGAAGTATATAAGTCACACTTGCCTGGAAGCCATAATCGGCCTCAGACCAGGAGAATGTTGCAAAGTCATTCTCCGCCTCATCCTGGAGCAGTTCATAAGTTCCTCCATCACCGGGTGATGTAAACGCCGGCGCGAGTGCCTGGTCCAGGTCAAGCACAGGTTCCTGATCCAATTCTTCACAAGCTGTGAAAAAGAGGATTCCGGCTAAAACAGCTATTATTATTTGTAGTTTTTTCATTATAATTCAGTTTTTTAATTTTACCCCTTAGTTAGTATAGCCTGTATTTTGTACAAGATTCGGATTTGCATTCAAATCATTTGAAGGTAAAGGATAGAGATCCCGGAATGATTCGGTTGCAGCACCTTCTTTGACGTTTCCTTTCCATTCCCAGATATAATCACCACCGGTAAACATGTCAAACCGTATCAGGTCGGTTCTTCTGTGGTTTTCCCAGTAGAGTTCGCGGGCTCTCTCTTCGAGTATAAATGTGAGCGTCATTTCTGCATCACTGATATTTCCCGAATCATCTCCATATGCCCGTTCTCTCAGTTCATTGATATATCCGAGAGCTGTCCCACGGTCACCACCGCCACCACGCAGTACGATCTCTGCATACATCAGGTAGGCATCTGCCAGACGGAATACGGGAAAGTCAGTACTTACAAATGTAGGATGTGCATTTGGAGCAGGCCCTCCATCTGATGCAATATTTTTAAATTTAGTTACCCCGATACCATGGGTGAAGGTTCCGACATTGCTGACTTCCCATTCCCAATCCTCAGGGTTAAAATAGAACATCCCTCTGCTGTCGGCAGGAATATACTGAGGGCTTTCTGCAGAAAAATCCGTTTCCTCTACATCGAAAATCCCGTTGACGAAATCCCTTATGGTACGTATTCCTCCCCAGCCACCGTCGATACCGTTTAAAGGCATTCCTCCACCATTAGAAGCATGAAGAAGAAAAGTCATTCCCCCGTACTGCTGGGTGAAAGTACCGTCAAAAGTGATGGGGAAGATCATTTCAGGACTCAGGTGATTATCGGCACGGAAAATATTTTCATACACCGGATCCAAAGAATAACCGGCATCAATAACCTTGTTAACATATGTGAGAGCATCAGCATATCTGGCTGTGCCAGTATAAACCTCAGCATTGAGGTACAGCTTGGCAAGAAGCATCCATGCTGCTGCCTGATCGGCCCTTGCATATTCCCATCCCGGTTCACCAAGCTCGGTTTCAATTTCCTTGAGTTCCGTTTCAATATATTCAAAGAGGTCAGCTCTTTGTATCTGTTCGGGAAGGAAAGCTCCCGGCAGATCCTCTTCGGTTACGAAAGGAACATTTCCGAACATATCGATGGCATGATAATAAGAGAAGGCTCTCAGAAAACGAGCTTCCGCAATCATTACATCAAGTGCTCCGTTTGACATACCGGCATTCCTGGCATTCCGTATAAATTCATTTGAAACAGCAACCGAGTAAAAAATTCTTGAATAAAGTGCGCCGATAAATACATCATTGGGAGCCCAGGTGTGCCAGTGAAAATTTTTAATCGTGGCATCATCCCAGGCCATAATGGCCTCATCGGTCGAAAGTTCCTGTAACCCCCACAACTGGCGAAGGTAATTCCCGAAATTTTCATCAATACCGGCTATATCAGGATTTCCACCTCCACTGCCTTCCTGGCCGCTGACGGCATAACTGGCATAGATTTTTGCCAAAGCCTCAAGATAATCCTCAGTAGTTTCAAACACATTGTTCGCGGTAGCTTCATCCGGATCAATAGGTTCCACATCCAGGTCCTGAATACATGAAGTGAATATCAGTGCCAGAACCGGGATCAGTAATAAATATTTTATGATTGAACTTTTCATTTTATCTGTTTTTAGGTATTATTAAAGATTCAGGTTAATTCCCAGTAAAAATGTACGGGGTCTGGGATAAAAATTGTCATCGATCCCGTTCTCAATTTCCGGATCAAGGCCTGAATAATTGGTAATCACAAATGCATTCTGTACGGTAAAATTTACGCGTCCGTTAAGCTTATCGGTAAATATACGATCGAAGTTATAACCTACATTTATATTATCCATCCTGAAGAAGGATCCGTCTTCCAGATAGAAATCCGACCAGAACTGTGCAGTTCTGAAATTTGTCTTTCTCACTGCCGTAAGAATGTTTGCAGTATAACCGGACTGATTGTAGATCTCCTGGTAAATTGCCCTTTGTGAAGCGATATTATTATAAACCTGATTATTCAGTTTCATCCTTCCGGAGAAAGAAAAATCAAACTTCTTATAGCTGAAATAAGAAGAGATACCTATCTGATAATCAGGAAAGGGATTACCCAGGTAATACTTATTAAGATTATTTCCGGAAACATTTCCTCCCTCGCCTGTTTTATCCACGTATAAACCTTCGACAGGCATACCGTTTACATCATATACCTGGTTGAACATATGAAATGTTCTGGAAGGAAATCCCGTATTATTGATCTGAACTTTATTACCTACACCTCCGGAGATATCACCCGTTTCAAAACCGGTATAGGTAGGATCATCAACTAGTGTCAATTTGGTTATCTCATTCTGATTATAACTAAAATTAGTTGAAATCCTCCAGCTCATTTCAGGCTTTGAAATCGCGTAAACTCCCAGTTCCGCCTCAACGCCTGTATTCTCAAGAGAACCTACATTCGTGATCAGGAAATTTGAAAAATTGGTGCCTGCCGGAATCTTCACTTCATTTAACAAATCTTCGGTTACCCTTTTATAAAGGTCAATTGTACCGGTGATTCGCTGATTAAAAAACCCGAAATCAAGAGCAATATTCTGGGTAGTGGTTTCTTCCCATTTTATAGATGGATCATAACGATCCGGTCTGAGTGTGGGATAGAAATTAGGGCCAAATTGATAATAGGCTCCCGGTTCACTCCTTGTATAAACCGGAATATAAGGATAATAACTATCACCAATATCCTGCTGACCGGTAATACCATAGCCTAAGCGAAGTTTTAAACTGGAAATCACATCCACATCTGCCAGGAAGCTCTCTTCCTTAATCTTCCAGGCCAGGGCAAACGCAGGAAAGATACCCCATCTGTTCTCTTCGGAAAACCGTGAAGAACCATCAAAACGCAGGGTAGCGGTGAAAAGATATTTATTCATAAATGCGTAATTCGCTCTACCAAAGAAAGATATGAGGTAGTGTTCGAATTTATCAAAATCAATACCTTTTCCATATTCTTCAAGGGTCATTCCCCATGGGCGGTTGGTATCGTTTGTCTCGGTATAAAAAGACTGATAGGAATATCCTGCAGTTGCATTTACATCGTGATTGGTCCCTATAGTTTCCTTATAATTCAGATAAAAATCAAACAGGCCGTTAATTTTCGTATTTTCATAATTCTTAACATTTTGTTCAGGCTCCCTGTAACTCCATGACGCCAGGGTATCTGTAATATCATGACCTTCACTTTTGTAATAATCATATCCTATCTTTGCTACAGCATTCAATGACGGAAGAAAGGGCATGGTATAATCAAACTGAAGATTTCCAAAATAACGCTGAACATCAGAGGTATTATCCCGGTATTCCAGCCTGGCCACAGGGTTATGCGTAGCAATGTTATTCGGCAGCCCATTTAACTGATCTTCAGCACTGGATTCCACCCAGGCGGTATATCCGCCATACCGGCTATTTCCATTTTTAATCGGTAGGGTTGGATCAAACTGAACAGCAGAAAATATAGCCTCATCATTGGAGAAGTTATTATATGTATAAGCTCCCTTTACATTGAAATCAACTTTCAGATTATCATCCAGGAGAACCGGTGAAACCGAAAGATCAAGGGTGGTCCTTTGCATCTTATTATATTTAAGGATCCCGTTGTCATCAAGAAATCCTACAGAAACACGGTAGGGAACATCCATGATTCCACCGCTGATTGCAAGGCTATGATCGGTTGAAATTGCATTCCGGTAGATCTGTTCCTGCCAGTTTGTATTTGCCTCTCCCAGTTTGGTCAGCGCTTCCGGGGTAAGTCCGAAATTATCTACCCGATCCTGAACCAGGGCACGGAATTCATCTCCATTGAACACATCAACATATTCAACTGGCATTCCAAGTGAGATTTCACCATTATAGCTTACTCTTGTTTTTCCAACTTTACCCCTTTTGGTAGTAATAATTATTACACCGTTCGAAGCACGTGAACCATAGATAGCCGTAGCAGAGGCATCTTTTAATACAGTAAATGTCTCTATATCATTTGGATTTATAGTGGAAAGCGGATTTGCCATTCCCCCTATTCCCTTGTTATCGATAGGAATTCCGTCAATAACAATGAGAGGATCGTTAGTTGCGGTAAGAGAAGAACCACCCCTGATGCGAATAGTAGCATCGGCACCTGCGGCACCGCTGCCGGTAGTGATAACAACTCCTGAAGCTTTACCCATAAGTAATTCCTGCGGAGAAGAAATTGCTCCCCGATTGAACTCCCGTGAGTCGACAGCAATTACAGAACCTGTTGCATCTTCTTTTGAAACCGTACCATATCCTATTACCACAACTTCATCGACTTCAAATGAAGAGGGCTGTAGATTTACAGCAATATTTGTCTGATCGGCAATGGGAATTTCCTGACTTTCATATCCCACAAAGGAAATGACAAGAACATCACCACTTTGAGCTTCAAGTTGAAATTCACCGGCATAATTTGTAGCTGTTCCGGTGGTAGTACCTTCAATAATAACAGTGGCCCCGGGAAGAGGACTGCCATCAATTGCATCTTTTACTGTTCCGGTAATAGTCCGCTCCTGGGAATAAACCTGTACTGCCAGAAAAAGACTGAAAAACAGTAAAATTGATTTTCTGAGAATAACTCTTTTTTTCATAAAATTCCAGTTTTAGCTAATATTCATTTAATTCTTTTAATTGGTTTGATCAAGATCCCCGTATCATTTCCCGATAATATCAGAGATTATTTCTTCTGCAAATTATGGATTCCGATCATTTTCATCCATGTTAAGCAAATGTTAAGAAGCAAAATTCTCCGCAAACGACTCCGCAAACGTTTGAAATCGATGTTTGTCAATATGTTATGTAACATGCTGTTTGCTAAAGACGTAGAGAAACCTAAAAAATATATTGCCAGGAGAAGGATTTTTTTGCCAGGAAATTATCTGGGAAGACATTATGAGGATGTCTAACATGTAACTCTATTTAAGGTACCAATTCTCCAGTTATTTTTTGTTTATCGCAAACTGGTTATTGGGGACAAATAAGTGTATTTTAATTTGGGGTTACTTACTGATTTTCTCCCTAATAAGTATTTTTTTTAAATTAAACAGGATGAAATATGTCCGGCATAAATCTATTTTTTTAACTTTATAGAACTTCTTTCGTTTATGAAGGCACATAACGTAACCATAAAAGACATTGCCAGAGAACTGGGTGTTTCTCCCTCAACGGTTTCAAGAGCTCTCAAGGATCATCCCGATATAAGCCAGGAAACCAAAATAAGGGTAAAGGAACTTGTCGAAAAACTCAGATACACACCCAATACTGTTGCTCTTAGTCTGCGCAGCAGAAAAACTAATATAATCGGTGTTATCGTGCCTCAGATAGTCCACCATTTCTTTTCATCTGTTATTTCCGGGATTGAAGAAGCAGCAATGGCTTCCGGCTATAATGTGATGATCTTCCAGTCAAACGAAGATTACGGACGCGAAGTTATGAACGTACGATCGCTGATTACAAGCCGCGTTGATGGTGCCCTGGTTTCAATATCCAAGACTTCTGAAAAATTCGGTCATTTCAGGGAGTTTATGGAAAATGATACCCCACTGGTACTTTTTGACCGTGTTTGTGATGAACTCGAAACAGATAAAGTAATAGTAGATGATTTTAATGGGGCATTCACTGCCGTGGAGTACCTTATTCAAACAGGATGCAAAAGGATTGCACACTTTGCAGCTCCTCAACACCTTCTTATTGGTTATCAGAGGCAGAGGGGATATATCACTGCCCTTGAAAAAAACGGTATAGAAGTCGACTATGATCTTATCGTAAAATGTGATACCCATGACGAGGCGCTGGAAATCACTCCGGCTATAATGAAACTAAAAAATCCGCCTGATGCTGTATTTTGTGTAAATGACCTGACGGCCACCGGTGTTTTAAAGGTGATGAAAAAAATGGGAATAAAAGTTCCCGATGATGTTTCTGTTGCCGGCTTTACCGACGGACTGGTGGCAACGGTAACAGACCCTCCTCTGACTACAGTAAGCCAGCATGGTTTCGATCTTGGAAAAAAAGCGGCAGAAATATTGCTTGACAGGATCCGCTCGGGAATTGAAATCAAACCTCCTGTTCTTGAGATCATCCCTACTACCCTTGTGGTGAGAGAGTCGACCAGAAAGATCTGAAAAAGCTTCTAGGTAGAGTCTGTCCATAATGTCCGATATCTGCGTTGCTGCAAAAATTTTAAATCCT
>CAYRTD010000118.1:0-12880 GCA_964426915.1 uncultured Bacteroidaceae bacterium
CCGGGTTTTTCTTTCCCTCACTCCTATTGACCGGAATGAATGTCGACGGAGGCGCCGGAGCGATAACGCACCCTCGCTCTCACACTCACTCTCACTCTGTGCTCGGGGGAAAACTCTCTCTCCTTCCAATCAAAACAGATGAAGGGTCTTAAGTTGACGCGTATGCCAATTGGGATCCAATTATTTTTTTAAAATTTAGACACACTTTTCTGAATAGCCTCAATGGCACACCCCCTCCTTCCTCCTGCCTCCCCGCTTACTCTCTTACTGATTACTGCCTCCTGCTTACTTCTTACTGCCTCCTGCCTCCTGCCTCCTGCTTCCTGCCTCCTGCTTACTTCTTACTTCTTACTTCTTCCTGCCTCCTGCCTACTGCCTCCTACTTACTGCTTACTTCTTACTTCTTACTTCTTCCTGCCTCCCCCCTCCCCCAAACTCCTCAACTCAAACACATCCGTCCTCCTGTCCTTTAAATTCCTCACAGCCCCAAACTGATGCAATTCGCGAAGGAGATCAATATCACAGTCCACAATCAGGATCATCTCGTTGTTAGGGGTGGCTTCGGCTTTAATGCCATTTGCCGGAAAGGCGAAATCGCAGGGAGTAAAAACCATGGATTGTGCGTAGTTGATATCCATGTTATGTACCTTTGGAAGGTTACCTACACTTCCGGCAATAGCCACATAGCATTCATTTTCAATAGCACGGGCTTGCGAACAATGTCTTACTCGTGAATAACCATTCTGGGTATCTGTCAGAAAAGGTACAAAAAGAATATCCATTCCCTGATCGGCAAGAATACGGCTTAATTCAGGAAATTCTACGTCGTAGCAGATCAGGATCCCTATTTTTCCACAGTCTGTATCAAAAACCTTAAGTTGATTTCCTCCTTCCAGACCCCAGTATTTTATTTCATCCGGGGTAACATGCAATTTCTCATAACGCTCGGTCGACCCATCGCGTTTACACAAATAGCCTACATTATACAGCTTATTATCTCTTATCTCCGGGAGACTTCCTCCAATAATGTTTATATTATATGAAATGGCCAGCTCCGAAAGTTTTTTCACAATAATGGAAGTAAATTTAGCCAGCTCCCGTATAGCCTCAGCTTCACTTAAGTGATTATTTTCAGCCATAAGGGGGGCATCGAAAAACTCAGGGAATAAAGCAAAATCAGAACGGTAACCCGACACGGCATCCACGAAAAATTCAGCCTGCTGCAAGAGTTCTTCAAGATCCTTATATGGTCTCATCTGCCATTGGATTAAACCCAGCCTTACGATCTTCTTAATGGTAACGGGTTTTTTGCTTTGCTTTTCATAATAAATATTCTTCCATTCGAGCAAAACCGCATAATCATTGGATGCCTCATCCCCTTCCAGGTAGTTCTTTATGATCCTCGCAGGATGAAAATCATTGGATATCTGAAAATTCAGTACCGGATCATGGATCTCCCTCCCTCTGACTTTTTCAATATATTCCTTGGGTGTAATCTTATCAGCATATTGATGATAATTCGGAATTCGTCCACCGAAGGCTACACCTTTCAAATTAAGACGTTCACACAATTCCTTGCGATAATCGTAAAGTCTTCTTCCAAGCCTTAACCCCCTGAATTCGGGCTTTATGAATATATCGATCCCGTATAACATATTTCCTTCGGGATCATGAGTCTTGAAACTATAATTTCCTGTTATCTCTTTATAGCTATGCCGATCGTCAAATTGATCATAATCTACAATTATGGATAATGCGCATCCTGCAATCTGACCATTGGCCTTGATCACTACCTGTCCCTCAGGGAAAAGGTCTGTCAAGGTCTTAATATGATGTTCTGTCCAATAAGAATCAGGCAAATTGGTATAGGATTGTATCATGGTTTCCTTCAGCTCCTGGTAATCGTCAAGGTTCAGAAAGCTAAGTTCGATGTTTTCTATCTCTTTCATTTGAGAGGGTTATTTTTTAAACTTGTCATAAACATTCCGGTTAAAATCAATTATTAGCTTCACAATAAAGCATTTTTGAAAAAACATCCCACTAAATCCAGCGGGCTTAAATTACAGTAGTCACGGGTTTTTACCCAATGGTAATAATATTTGCTTTTTGGCACTTGGAACTCCGGAGTGGGTTGAACAATAATAATTCTTTTTACTCCAGGGTAATGAGTACCCATGTCTGGGTTATTAATTCCAAACATTATGAACCAGACATTATACACTACTGAAGAGCATCTATAACCTCCAGGTTAATTTCCCTGAACCGTTCTTCATCAACCTTAATAATCTTTCTGTCATAGGTCATAAATCCGTTAACTTCCGATTCAACATCGGTTGTCTGGGTATATACGGCGGCTGAGAAACCGGCCTTAATCAGCTTTTTCAACTGTCTGGCATAATCGATGTAGGCATCTGTAACTTCCGCAGAATTCTTAAAACGTACATATCCCCAATTTTTTTCATCATTCCATAAATGGCCCTCAACAGGATAGCCAATTCCTCCGTATTCACCCAAAACAGTGGCCCGTGAAGCATCATACAGATAGAGTTTTGGTTCAGGATAATTGTGAAGATCAAGAATATCTCCCGTGCGAAAATGATTTCCCCCGCTGGCTGGGTTTACCAGCCGTCCCGGATCATATTTTTTTGTCCATTCCACAATCTCCTTTGTTTCAAACTGCCCCCAGCTCTCATTGAAAGGTACCCATACAACGATGGATGGATAAGCTCTGAAATTATCCAGCATTTCTTTATATTCTCTTCTGAAATTTTCAGCGGAAACCGGACTGCGCTCAAGTTCATTTCCTTCAAAATACCCGGTTCTCTGCCATCCAGTTGAGCGGTCGCCATTCGGCATATCCTGCCATACCAGCATTCCTATCCGGTCACAATGGGTATACCAGCGGGCAGGTTCTACCTTTACATGTTTCCGTATCATATTAAAACCAAGTTCTTTGGTTTTTAAAATGTCAAATGCCAGTGCTTCATCAGTGGGTGCGGTATATAAGCCATCCGGCCACCATCCCTGGTCAAGGGGTCCGAATTGAAAATAATTCTTATTATTCAGTTGAAGCCGGACAATGCCAAATTCATCGCGTTGAGTAGAAATTTTTCTCATAGCAAAATAACTTTTCACCTGGTCGAGCATTTTGTTATCCCGGTATAAGCTTATTTCAAGGTCGTACAAATACGGATTTTCCGGACTCCAAAGCGTTGGATCTTCAAGATTTATCTCCACATCCTCAGAAGCAGATGCCTTAAAGATATGGGTTGTTTTTCCTTTTTCCTTTACTTTCACCTCAATAATGTCTCCGTATTTTTGTCCCCTGGAAGAGACCTTTACCATTGCCCTGTTCCTGTCAATATCGGGAATAGTATGTACAGCGTTAATGTGATGCTCATTTACCGGTTCCATCCAGACTGTTTGCCAGATTCCGGTTACAGAGGTGTACCAAATGCTACGGGGGTCCGTCACCTGTTTGCCTCTTGGCTGAAAACCTTTATCCGTCGGATCCCATACCCTGATTATCAGTTCCTGCTCAGCTTTTGCATGCAAAAAAGAGGAAATCTCAAAGCTAAAAGGTGTGTAGCCACCTTTATGTCCCCCCAGTTTTATTCCATTCAACCAAACATCAGCTTCCCAGTCAACCCCACCAAAATTAAGGAGTATGGATCTATTCTTCCATCCCGGAGGGATGCGGAAAGTTTTGCGGTACCAGAGAACACTGTCTTTTCCGACCGTCCTTTGCACCCCCGATAAACTTGACTCTACTGCAAAGGGGACCAGTATTTTTCCATCAAAATTCTCCGGCATAGCTCCGTCCCTGGGTAAAATGGCATAATCCCACAAACCATTCAGATTTTCCCATTCTTCCCTTTCCATTACAGGACGGGGATATTCAGGTAATACATTTTCAGGATCGAGGCTCTCTCCCCAGGTAGTTTTAATTTTGTCACCGGCAGGTTCCCACTGGGTCCATCCGCAGATAAAATAAACTGAAGCCATCAGGAATAAAAATACTTTTTTCATAATTCGGAATATTTATAGTTTGTATGGCTGAAAATAAATAATTCTGCGCAATAATCAACTATTCATGAAAAACATATCTGCTGATTGACGTTTTATAATGTACAAAGCTAAAAACATAATGGCTATTATTGTGATCCTTTTCTCACCCGGATTTCAATCGAAAATTTGTTTCATCCTCTTATATGTCATATTCATAGTTTAATCTGAGCTAATGCAGGGTCTCCGGTAATTAGAGAATTAAGTCAAAAATACCATGGAGAAAGAAGTGTATCTCTTAAATTAGATATATTTTGTGCCTTATCAGGATTCTTTTCTATATTTGAATTAAGTAAAACTACATTCAAACTCCAAAAGCTATGACTACCCATAGAAGATCCTTCATTAAAAAAAGTGCCCTCGCTGCCACAGGCTTGGGAGTTGCAACCTCTTTTCCCAGCGCATCAGGTAGCATACTAGGTGCCGGTAACAAACTCGTTTGCGGAGTTATTGGAGTAAAAGGAATGGGCTTTGCTAACCTGAAAGCCTTTCTCAATGAACCCAACACAGAATGTGCAGCTCTTTGCGATGTGGACGAAAATGTTTTGAACGAAAGAATTGAGAATGTCAAAGAAATACAGGGGAAGGCTCCCACAGGCTATATTGATTACCGTAAAATGCTAGAGCACAAGGGTCTTGACGTGATAATTATTGGAACCCCCGATCACTGGCATACCCTTCCTTTTGTTGATGCAGCAGAAATGGGATATGCCATTTATTGTGAAAAACCTCTCGCCAATACCATTGAGGAGTGTAATATTATTGAAAAGGAGGCAAACGAACTTATTAAAGCAAATTACCGCGATCCATGGAAGTTACCTGTAGTTTAAAATATGAGTTGTCTAAAAAATCACTTTAAATTTTATATTTTCCGGCATGTCATATTCTTACGATCAAATTGATACCATTTTCTATAATGATGGTTATAAGCTGGCTGAAAAAATTATAGGAAATGAAGTCAGCAAAGAAAAATTCCAGGCACTTACCAAAGAACTATTTGATAATATTGATACTTTGCTGGATGCTTTTAACTTCAGGATTAAACAGAATGATCAGGAAATTCATTGTAAGAAAGGTTGTTCATGGTGCTGTTCACAGCCGGTATTTACGAACGAATGGGAAGCCGGGTATCTCAGATTTTTCATGATGAAAAATTTTACCAGTCATAAGCTTAACGAAATCAAAAAAAAAGCTGATAATAAAAACGCCATAACCTCCAAACTTAGCAGAAAGGAAATATTACGAACACGCATTTCATGTCCGTTTCTTGAAAATAATGCCTGCTCAGTATATGCGGCACGTCCACTGGCCTGCAGAATTTACCTTTCCTCAAATCTGGATTCTTGCATATATGAATTTAATAATCCCGCTGATAATAAAAATTATGCTAAGCTTTATGACTTTCCTCTGCATGCAGGCAGAAAAATGAATGAGGGAATTGCGGCATGGCTGGAAGAGCATGGATTTAAGGTCAGGGAGATGAGGTTGGAGGAGGCGGTGAACTAAAAAATACATGGTTGTGTAAAAAAAAGAAAAACCGGATTCTCCCGAACCCGGTTTTTTACAGCTTCTTGCTGTTCTAACCAACTAACCAACTAACGTACTGACCGAACGATCAGCTGTACAAATATATGACATGAAAGTGCATCCTTCATGAACAAATCATCCAAATATGTAGTACAAATCGTTCATTTTATATAAAAAAGTTTATTTCTGAATCTGTAATTAGAGTCTCGAAGAAACTAATATTTTGTTAAAGTGGTACTAATCCTAATTCCCTGTGCTGAGCTTTGTCGAATTAACTGTTTTGAGGTCACTGATTTAATCGTCGTGATACTCACTTAAAAACGTACCGACCTTTTCATCCATCCCCTGTTCTCCGGAAAGAGCATTTATAAATGCAGTTCCAATAATCGCCCCTTGGGCATATTTACAAGCGGTTGTATAGCTTTCCCTGTTGCTGATTCCGAAACCTACAAGGGCAGGATTCTTTAGCTTAAGATCCTTTACCCGGCTGAAATAAGCGGTTTGCTTCTCCCCAAAACCCTTCATTACCCCTGTGGTTGAATAGGAAGATACCATATAAACAAAGCCCCGGGACAGATTATCAATTTCTCTTATTCTCTCATCGGATGTCTGGGGAGTTATCAACATAATATTATGAATACCGTAGTGTTCAAACATCTCCATGTAGTGTTTCTCATACTCACCGGGTGGAAAATCCGGAATAATAACTCCGTCAATAGCTCTTTCAGAACATTTCTTAAGAAATTCTTCCAGTCCCATTTTAAAAACCGGATTAAGATATCCCATAAGAATCACCGGCATGTCGGTCATTTCCCTCAGTCCTGATAATTGTTCGAAAAGCAAATTGAGGTTCATTCCATTATCAAGGGCTTTCTTGCTACTTTTCTGAATAACAGGACCATCAGCTACCGGGTCAGAAAAAGGAATTCCTATCTCAATCATATCGACACCATGTTTTTCAAGTGCCCTGATGACTCTTCCGGTATCGTTCAGGGCAGGGTAACCTGCTGTGAAATAAATGGATAGTATATTGCTTTTCTTCTGTTGAAAACAGCGGTCTATTCTATTCATGGGAATTAAAATTTCAGGTTTGAACTGTTTATATAGGTTTGCATGTCTTTATCTCCCCGTCCTGAAAGGATAACAACCACTACATCTTTGGGCTTAAAAGTATATTTATCCAGAGCAGCAAGGGCATGAGCAGATTCCAGTGCAGGTATAATTCCTTCCATGCGGGTGCAAAGAAAGGCCGCTTTCAGGGCTTCTTTATCTGTAACCGATACGTATTCAGCCTTACCGGTTTCAGCAAGCCATGAATGCATTGGTCCGATACCCGGGTAATCAAGACCTGCAGAAATGGAATAAGGTTCAGTGATCTGTCCGTCGGAATCCTGCATGAGAAGGGTTTTACTGCCATGAATAATCCCGGTCTCGCCGGTTGCAATGGTGGCAGCAGTAAGTGGGGTATCGACTCCTTTTCCTGCCGCCTCCACTCCTACAAGCAATGTTTCCTGCCGGTTAAGGTAATGATAAAAAGATCCTGCTGCATTGCTTCCACCTCCAACACAGGCGAAGACATAACCGGGATTCATGGAACCGGTCTGCTGCTCTAACTGATAAAGCATTTCTTCAGAAATTACAGACTGGAAGTAAGCCACAAGATCGGGATAGGGATGAGGCCCTACTACTGATCCAATAATGTAGTAGGTGTCTTCAGGATTAGCTATCCAGTCACGCATAGCCTCGTTTGTTGCATCCTTCAGTGTCATATTTCCTGAAGTGGCTGGGATTACTTTTGCCCCGAGCATTTCCATACGCTTCACATTCGGCTCCTGACGACTCATATCGAGCTCCCCCATGTAAACTATACATTCCAGACCCATTAATGCAGCCACTGTGGCTGTCGCCACCCCATGCTGGCCGGCTCCTGTCTCTGCAATTATTCTGCGTTTTCCCATATACCGGGCAAGAAGTATCTGTCCCAGGGTATTGTTAATCTTGTGGGAACCGGTATGATTAAGATCTTCACGCTTCAGGTATATCTCCGCATTATAATGTTCACTTAGCCTCTTTGCATAAAAAAGAGGCGATGGCCTGCCTGCATAATCTTTCAGCAAACTCCTGAACTCTTTCTGAAAAGAGTTTGACTTGATAGTCTTATGGTACATTTTTCTCAGCTCATCCACATTATGTCTGAGCATTTCGGGAATATAACTTCCACCAAAATTTCCGTAAAATCCTTCTTCATCGGTTAAAAAACTATTCATAGTTCCTGCTTTCTTAATTCTGTTATAAATTTAGTTAATTTGGAAATGTTTTTTATCCCCGGACTGTCCTCAAAACGACTGTTCAGATCAACACCGGCAAGTGAAGGGTGCTTTATCTTAAGTATTTCCGGAGCATCATAGGCTGTAATACCTCCGCTTAGAAAAAAAGGATGATCAAAATTATACTTATCAATAATTTCCCAGTTGAACTTTTTTCCACTTCCTCCCTTTAATTCCGTACGCGTATCAAAAAGGAAATACCTGCAGCAGGGTATATATTCGTTTAGCTGTTGAAAGGAGAAATCCTCATGCAAACCAAATGCCTTAATCACTTCAATTCCCAGCGATTCAAGCTTTCTGCATAATGCGGGGCTTTCATTTCCATGCAACTGAACACAATCAAGCTTATACATACGGTATAATAATTCTATTTCATCGAAATCCGAATTTACGAATACCCCTGTTTTCTTTGCGCTTAAATTTAAACTGTCAATATCATCCGGGGTCAATTTGTTTCCCATATACCTCGGGGAAGCCGAAAAAAAAATAAAGCCGGCATAATCCGGATTCAGATCCAGTATTTCGGTTATATTGTCCCTATCAGTCAATCCGCAAATCTTTACTTTCATTTTTCTATTTTCTATTCATTTATTTACACATTCTGTGTTCGACTATATGATTTTGAAAACCAAGATCATAGTCTCACTGAGTATATCGGATATTATGGACAGACTCTATTTAAGCTTAAAAGAAGTGTTAAGTCCTTTAATAAAATCCCGGGCAGCACTACCCGGTTCTTTACCTTTCATAAAGATCTCCCCCATCAGAAACGCACGGAAGCCTTCCCGGTAAAGTGCAGCAATGCTTTCGACAGAAGATATCCCACTTTCAGAAACCTTTATGAGATCATCCGGAAGCATGGCGGCAAGCTTCACCGACTGGTCAATATTCACCTCAAAAGTTTTCAGATCCCTGTTATTAATGCCAATAATCCTGATTTCATCCGGTATTTTAGAAATTTCATCCTTATGATGTAACTCGAGAAGCACATCGAGCCCGAGACTTGTTGCAAGTAATGAAAATTTTTCGATCTCTTTCTTCTCAAGAACCGCTGCAATCAGGAGAATTGCTGATGCACCTGCCGCCCTTGCTTCATGTATCTGAAATTCGTCGATGATAAAATCCTTCCGTAAAAGAGGGATACTTACAGACTCAAATGCGACTGAAAGATCTGTTATCCTTCCATCAAAATGCATATCGGTAAGGACCGACACCGCCCTTGCGCCCGCCTGCTCATAAGCTCTGACAACTGATATGATATCAGCATCTTTATTCAGTATACCTTTGGAAGGGGATTTACGTTTAAATTCCGCAATAACCGAAGGTTCTGTCCTCATGAGAGAATCATAAAAGGATGGCCGGTTACCATTATATAACGTGGCCTTCTCCAGAAAAGAAACAGGAATTTTTTCTTTCATGCTACTGACTTCTTTTCTTTTAGCCCTTATAATTTTATCCAAATAACTCATGGCTAATAATTCATTTCTATCAATTTTTCAAATACTTTTCGCGCTCTTCCTCCAAGCAGGGATTCCCGGGCCATTTGAACACATTCATCAACCGCCATGCCCGAATGAACGGTTTGAATACCCATAGCTGCATTGGCAATCACTACATTATTTTGCTGATCATTTCCTTTCCCGTCGAGTATGGTTTTGAAGATAACCGCTGCTTCTTCAACAGAATTTCCTCCATGTATATCCTCAGGAAGCACGTAATCAAGACCCAGATCTTCAGGTTCCAAAAGGTGTTCCCCTGAATTGGCAATTAACTTGAAACTCCCGGTTAGTGAAACCTCATCATAGCCATCGAGGGAGTATATTATGCCGAAATTCCTGTTTGTTTGCTGATAAATATAATGGTATAATCGGGCAGTTTCAAGACTAAAAACACCCATTAACTGATTGGGGGGGAAAGAAGGATTAACGAGAGGACCCAGAATATTAAAGAAAGTTTTCATAGCCAGTTCCTTTCTCACAATTGCAACATTTTTCATCGCCGGGTGAAACAAAGGTGCATGTAAAAAACAAATACCTGCCTGATCCAGTTCCCTGAGAAGCTTATCTCTGTTACTGGAAAATTTATACCCGAAATATTCAAGCATATTACTTGAACCGGCTGCAGACGACACACCATAATTACCGTGTTTGGCAACCTTTTCACCTGCACCTGCAACAACAAAGGAAGCGAGAGTGGATATATTAAAGGTATTCTTACCATCACCCCCTGTCCCGCACATATCAATAGTATTAAAATCATTCAGATCAGTTCTGACACATAATTCCAGCAATGCATCCCGGAATCCCATTAATTCTTCAACGCTTATCAGCCTCATCATATAAATAGTGAGGAATGCCGATACCTGTGAATGATTGTAATTTCCTGATGCAATTCCTGTGAGAATCGATTTTGCTTCCTCCCTGGTAAGACTGAGGTGAGATGTGAGTTTGTGCAGTACTTCTTTCATTGATTTAATAATTGAGGTTTATTGTCGGCATATGCTATAAAAAAATTATAAATTTAACCAATTGGATAGCATCTGCTTACCATATCGTGTCAGAACAGATTCAGGGTGAAACTGAACCCCTTTAAGATCATATTCATTATGAGCAACAGCCATGATCATTCCTTCTGTATCGCGGGCAGTGATCTTTATTTCCGAAGGCAGCCTGTCTTCCTTTATAACCCATGAATGATACCTGCCAGCAGTAAAGCTTTCGGGAACTCCCTCAAAAAGTGATTCATTTTCATCCGTCACCCTCATGTAAGTTGCCACACCATGATACACATTTTTAAGATTAACTATTTCACCACCGTAACTTTCTGCAATTGCCTGACAGCCGAGACAAATCCCCAGAATGCTTTTTTCCGGGGCCCATTTCCGTATCAGCTCAATGCATATTCCAGCATCTTTGGGAACGCCGGGACCGGGCGACAATACTATTTTATCATAGTCTCCTACTTCCTTAAGACCGATCCTGTCGTTCCGGAACACACTGACCTCCAGTCCGGAGATCTCCTTTAAGTAGGATACAATATTATAGGTGAAAGAATCGTAATTATCTATGACGAGAATTTTCATGATCTTCTGTGTTTAAAGGTTTTGAGCGAGACGAATGGCTTTTTTCAAAGCCCCAAGCTTGTTATTTACTTCTTCAAGTTCATTTTTTTCTACCGAAGCGGCGACAATACCGGCACCGGCCTGGTAAAACAAATGATTATTCATGCTAAGAAAAGAGCGGATCATTATCGCATGGTTAATATCGCCGTTGAACCCGAGATAACCTAGTGCTCCACCATAATAGCCCCTGTTTCTGTTCTCATATTTATCGATCAGTTCCATCGCCTTATACTTGGGCGCCCCGGAGAGAGTGCCGGCCGGAAATGAATCGCCGAAAACTCTCACAGGATTGTAATCATCGGAAAGCTTCCCGGTAACCCCGGAAACAAGATGAATTACATGAGAATAAAACTGAACTTCCCGGTAAGTATTCACGGTTACATGATCGGAATTTCGGCCCAGGTCATTCCGTGCAAGGTCGACTAACATCACATGCTCGGCGTTTTCTTTTTCATCGTTGGTGAGATCTATGGCAAGCTGCCTGTCTTTTTCATCATCTCCCGTCCGCTTGAATGTCCCGGCTATCGGATTTATTCGTGCCGTCCCGTTTTCAATTACAATCTGCGCTTCGGGTGAGGAACCAAACAGCTTGTACCCGCCGTAATCGAAATAAAATAGATAAGGAGAAGGATTTATGCTTCTTAAGGACCGGTAAACATTAAATTCATCACCTTGAAATCCCTGGGAAAACTGCCGTGAAAGCACGATCTGAAATACATCTCCCAGCATACAGTGCTTTTTTCCCAGGCTTACCATATCCATGTACTCCTTATCAGTAATATTAGAATTTTCTTTTTCTCCCGGACGGAAACTAAAGGTTCCTACAGCACGGTTCTTCAGGAGTTCCATTACAAGGTCATAATGATCCTCTTCCTCAGTAAGGGAATTTTGCAGAAGAAAGAGCTGATTATTAAAATGATCAATCGCAAGGATAAACCTGTACAGGGAATAATTTACCTCGGGGATCCTGCATTCTTCACTGACGGGGTTTTTAAAACGTATCGTTTCAAAATACTGTACGGCATCGAATGAAGTATAACCAAACAATCCGTTGGTTTTCATCTTTCCCGATGAAGCATTTTCATTCTGTAAATCAAAAGAATTCAGGAAATCATCCAGAATTCCTGACAGAGTACCGTTGTTCTCAACCGAAAAGATTTCCTGGTCACCGTCGGGAAATAATACTTTCGCCTCTCCCCTCTCGACTTTGAAATTTGCCAGGACATCAAAACAGATATAGGTCATACTGTTTTTATCTCCATGGTAATCTGAACTTTCAAGCAAGATAGCATTGGGAAACTTATCCCTTACCCTGAGGTAAATACTAACCGGAGTGATCAGATCAGAAACTCCGGGAGGCAATAGTTTTAATTTCGGGTAAAGCTTTGTCTTTTTCATTTCATGTTAAGTTTAGATCAAAAAAAAGGCCTGTCGGGATTCGACAGGCCTTGTGCTTTTATAAAAGTAATAGCAGAACCATCCTACATCCCATCCGGAATTGCAAGTTTCTGCCACCACCATATGTTAAGAATTATCTTCATTTAAAACTCAATTCGAAAACAAATAAACAACTTTTTTTTTAAATTCAAAAACAGTTTGAGTGATTTGGGTGTTATTTTTTTTAATTGGGTTGGGGAGTGGGGGGGGCGGGAGTGTGGGAGTGTGGGATTACGGGATTACAGGATTACGGGATTACGGGATTATGGGAGTGCGGGAGTGCAGGAGTGGGGGATTGGTTCCTGACTTTACTGGCCTTTGCGTCGGGGGGGTTGAGTGTTCGAAACGTTGATATAGTGTATTCAAAATAGAAGTTTTCTCTAGCGGGGCGCAATCCAGACGT